>CALCFH010000189.1 GCA_937900215.1 uncultured Cryomorphaceae bacterium | reverse complement strand
ATCAATTGCAGCTGCTGCAAGAGAATAGAATAGTGGGACAGGAAAAACTCATTCTGGGCTTGTAAAAAAGAGGCTTGAGTAAAGAAATTACGAAAAGCATCCGTTCCTCTCTTCCACTATCTAGTTGATAGTTAAGACCAAGAAATCATCCAACCAAAGCTCAAGCAGCCTTAAACACTAAGAGAAGGGCTGGTTTTTAGCGGTAGCTTCAGTTGCTGCCCACATAGGATAAAGCCCAGAAAACATCTAGCCTAGGGTTGTAGCTGGATTTATGTCTTTACAAATCATTGAGGTACACCTCTTCTGCTTGCAAGACCTCTTGGGTAGCGGAATTGTAGATAAAGGCCACCAATTTGCAATTCTCCGCTACATAGTCATTGCTAATGACCTGGCTAATGGCCGTACTGAGGGTATCGCCTGTATTGGCTCCAGAAGTCCAAAGAAGCTCACCAAAAGCGGTGTTTAGACTTTCTCTAAACACATTGTTGTGCACATAGATGGGATCCACTGTATCGTCTGGCAATAATTGCGGTGCCACAATACTGCTCTCGCATAAAACCAAACTCAGATTAACCGCATTCGGATAGGCCACCAAGGCAATGGATTGCACCTCGCCGCTTAGCGTTCGCGAAGCCGCGTTGTAGGTCAACGGCATTTTTATTTGAAAAGCAGGTTCTAAACTGCTGAGCTGTGAAACCTCCGAAGCCCAACCCGTATAGAGCTTTAAATGCCCAACACCACTGCCTGTAAAGTCGGTTCTGCTTACCATTCCAGCCGGCTGAAAGCTGACATTAAAAAAATCGGCCAAGGATTTGCCTGCTTCGGTTCTAAATTCGGTTGGATAAACCGGTGGATCAGGAGCTGTAAAATTAGATGGTCCGGCATGCAGGGCCACAGCTACCATTCTACCGGGCAAGACCGTATTGATTTCTTCAATGGCTTTAGAAGCCTTTGGGCAGTTCTTGCAACGATGTCCGGTAAAATCTTCTACCAGAACCTTTCGAATAACAGTATCGGTTGAAGGCGGATTAATTACCCCTCCATTCTGAAAAGGCTCATCGATATAATTGCAAGATGCCAGCAGCATTGCCGCAAGAAAGCTAAGAAGGATGGAGATTTTGCGCATGATTAAAAATTACTAGTAATTGACATTCCCACTGAATTGGAGGCCGGCACTACTCTACAAATACCCCCTACACAGAAGATACCGCGTTGTTGTCTTCCGAAATTGAGCTGAAAGCGAGTGGTTCCAGTAATATAACCCATAGAAACCAAAGGAAAACTAAGCCGTTGATCTTCGTCTGGATTGCCATAATTGTAGATGTTTTGGGCGGCAAAAAACCACTGAGGAGCAATGCTGTATTCGAGCAAGAGCATGGCCATATCGCCTCGGTCTTGCTGACTGAACAAGCCCTGTAATTCAAAGCGAAGGCTGTGCTTCTTCTTAAGCTTTAGTAAGCCTTCGAAAACCACAGCATTGATGTAGGCCATATCCAATAGATTCGGATTCTCAATAACCACATTGTCTTTCAATCCACCTGCATTGGTGGCAGAGCCCAGAATTCCCTGACTGTATTCAATATTGTAATAAGAGACCGTGTATTTGAATTTAGACGAAGTAGACTTAGAGAAAGACACATTAAAATCTTGGAAATACTTCAGTTTACCGAATTTAAACCACTCCGTAGTATATCCATCTGTACCCGCCTGACCGAGGGGTATACTATCATTCAAAGGATTTTTAACTATGGAATACGCATCGGAGAAATTGGCTGTAATCGACGCCCCTCTATCACCGCCAAAGAAGCTTCCTTTTGGTATTTGCACGGTAAACTCAAGTTGTATTCCCGTTTCGCCATTAATCTGAGTAGCATACGGGTATAAAGCTGGAAGAGCGTAGGTGTGGAACTTCGTAGTAGGTGGAAGGAAATTCATGAACAACTCAAACTGACCCGCATCTCTTTCAGAGCGAAAGGCCATATTATCAATCATCTTATAAGAGCCTACAAATCCAAAGCCCTTGGTAGAATAGGTGGTGGTAAGAATGAGTCCATTGCCACTTTTAAAGATGTAGCCATTGTCTGCAGAGGGATCGTTGATTTTGTGTACAAATTCACCGCTAAATCCTATTCCACCGTATCCATAGTTGAAACGCACGGCTGCAGAACCCACATTTTCAGGGAGGTTATAAATAGGACTTAAATCGGCTTGGAATTTACTCACCAAGCTCACGCCCATGGAGAATCGATTTTTCTTTTCAGACCAAGAAGAAAGCAGGCTATTTAGGTTGAAGTCGGCATCTAGACCGCGCACAATTCCTTCCCCTTTATCGAAGTAGACCCTTTGCTTACCAATGATTCCTTTGAGCTTAAGACCGGGAACGGGCGAATAGATTAAGCGCACCCCATCCATGGCATTGTCTAAGCCCAGCAATCTTTCTTCAAAGGTTCGGAAGATCATTCCGCTTCCAAACTGTTCGTAGAAATTACCCACCGTAATGTCCAGTCCATCTTTTTCAAAACGCAGGAATCGGTAAGTAATGCCTTCGCCCACAAATCCTTCAGGGTAACCCAAGAGCGGATTTTGATAATTCTCGTAGCGCACACCCGCAGAGAAAGAACCTCGAGTATAGATGAAGTTGGCAAAACCCTGCCCGAGGAATTGTTCATCGGGATAGTCTTCACCGAGGGGGTCTAGTTTGGGATCTTCAAAATAGTAGTTACCATCGAACTGGAAATTGCCATGAAGCTCTCCGAAAGGGTTCTCTGTCTGAGCCCAGGAGGCAAATGGAATAGAGAAGGCTAAAAGCCAAAAGACTCTTTTCATCTAAGAAGAATAATGATCGGTTTGGGTGCTCAAGTTAAGCATGTTGATTGACTTATAACAGCCTCTTAACATATCCAAAAAAGCTTTGACAAAGAAAAAGGCTTGAGCCTCTCTTTTAGATGCTCAAGCCTTTTCAAAGAAGAGGTATGGCTTTTAGTGTTCGCCCACTTCTTCGCCATTGACAAGCTTTAGAATAAGCTCGTATAGGTCTTCTTCGTCTCCCGTAACATAGCCATTGTGTTGCCACACAATCTCGTTGTTTCCATTCACCAAAAAGGTATGAGGAATGGAGTTTACGTTTAGCAAACGTTTTAAGTCTTGATTCTCATCGATGTAAATCTCGTATTCCCAACCCTCACCATTCACGAAAGGACGAACCTTTGCTGCGTTTCTCGCATCGTCTATAGAGATTGCCACTAGCTTAACTCCGGTTTCCTCTTGCCAATCGGGGTATACATCCTTAATGGCATTCAGTTCTCTAATGCAGGGTTTGCACCAAGTGGCCCACATAGAAATGATCATAGGCTTGCCATCGTTGTTGAGATCTCCTGTTTGGATAGACTTTCCATCTATGTCTTTAACGGTAGCATTGGGAATAGACATAAACTCTCCCGTTTGTGCGAGGGCAGTGAAAGAGAAAGCAAGGAGAAGGGTGCTTAAAAGTGTTTTCATAGGTTTGAATATAAAAAAATAGGAGGATAAGTTTCCCTATCCTCCTATTTCATGAATCATGCCGTAATTACTTAACTACAGAGATTTTACGAATGCTGTTCTTTTCGTTGGTACGAATGTCTAGAGTATATACTCCGCTGCTCAAAGCAGAAACATCTAAACGAAGGGTATTGTTGCCTTCGTTTGCACCAAACTCAACTGTGTTTACAACTGCACCTAATTGGTTAAGTACCGTTACAGTAACAGACTCTTGAGAAGCTGCGTTGAAATCGATATTCACAAAATCAGAAGCAGGAACGGGATACAGGCTCAAAGAAGCCAACTCATTCTCTTGAATGCTTACTGGAGTAGTGTTTACAGAGATGTTATCTAAGTAAAGACAGTTACCGAAAGCAGAAGTGGTTTTGAAACGTACAACGATATCAGCCGAGTTTGCGTAAGCAGCAAGACTGATTTCCTGACGGTGCCACTGATCTGCAACTGGGTAGAAACGACCTGTTCCAACTGGAGCAGCGGTGGCCAAAGTGCTACCTGCACGATTCCAAACGGAAGTCCAAGTTGCGCCACAATCGTCTGATACAGCTACATCCAACATATCGTTTTCAGCTTGATACTGCGCATAAGCGTTATCGAAATAAAGCTTTGCACCTGCACCAATAGTAGACATATCTATCTTCTCGGTAATGATTTCACTTTCAACACCGGCTTGAATGGCGTAGAAATCTACACGTATACTCTTTGCAGAACCACCAAAGCCTCCCATAGCCCATGTAACGGCTGTAGAAATACCCTGATCAATTACGAAAACACGACCTGAAGGGTCATTGATAATGAACTCACCTGGCAATTGTCCAAGGCTCAAAGCCTCAAAACCTTTGTCGTAAGGTGTAGCTTGTGGAGTTGGATCTAAAACACTGTAATTGCTTACAGCAGAATTGTTCAATGTATTGTAGTCAATCTGACCATTTACAGTCATAATATTTGCTTGGAAAGCAGTGCTTCCTCCAGGCAAAGTAGTAGCTGGGAAAGTAATGGTAGCACTAGCCCCTTGAGCCAAAGAACCTGTCCAAGACTGAGAAACTGCAGCGCCTCCATTCAAGCTGTATTGAGCAGTGGCCGAAGTAACGGTTGTTGCACTATTGTTGGTAATGCTAATAGCTGGAGTAAAGCTGGCATCGCAAAGACCAGAGCCAGAAATACTTGCATTAGCACAGCTAGCGTCTGCAAAACCTGAGGGTACTGGAGCTGGTACTGAATAATCTGCATTGTGTACTTTCTTGTCGCCGTCTGTTTGTACAAAAGCAACGAAAGCAATTTCACCGTAGTTATAGATATAGCTTGGCATAGCAACAGTAAATTGATTGGATACCATTTGACCTGCTGCGAGGCTAGCAGGAAGAGCGGTACCTAAGGCATTTGGAACCATCTTACGCATTACGCTGTAAAACTCTTTCTCACCATTTGAACCCGGAGCCGTTGGAAACTCAACAGCCTCTTCAACCAATGCCAATCTTAAGTAGGCGGCACCATTACTAGTAAAAGTGCTAGTGCCCACGTTAGTTACAGTTACATTTACAGTAGCAGAGGTTAAGTCGGCTGCCATGGTATGCGTAACAGAAACCGCAATTGGACTAGTAGTATTGTGTGCTTGATCAATCTCCGCTTGATTTAAACAAGCAGGTGCACCAACATAGGCATTGCAATCATTCGGAACGGCAACTCCGTCAATCTGAGCATTTGGAACCCCACCTACGCCATAATAGTTGACACGCGTTTGAACTTCACTCGGGTTATGAAGGTTCATTGGATCGAAACCTGGCCAAGAAGTTTGATACTTGATACTGATAATTTTAGTGCTGTTGGCATCTAAAAGTGTATTGAAATCTGGATTTTGAAGAGCACATGGACCACATGAGGCTTGCGTGAATTCTTCAGCTAAAACTAAGCGCGGTGCTTGTGCATTTACCACATTGGGTAAAGCCAAAAACAAACCACCAGCTAAAAGCAATTTTGTAATGTTC
>CALCFH010000188.1 GCA_937900215.1 uncultured Cryomorphaceae bacterium | reverse complement strand
CCCTACGTGAATACTGAGTTTGATGGGGGCTTGTTGCGAACTAGACTTGGAGTGGCCTATCAATTCAAAAAGAAAAAAAGTCCATAATATTTCAAGCAAAATCTCAACTTCTTCGCGAAGCTATACTTCACAATCTAGCTGTTAAATCATCTAAAAAACCAAGGCCCGCTAAAGCAGCTTTTGTTCAAAGTGTTTATTGATAAATGAAAAGGGGGAGTGGAAGGGCTTTAGGCTTTCATGTTTTTTAATAGCTAATTCATTAGATCTATTCGTTTTTTCTCGCAAATGCGCGAAGACTTGATTTTCTTTTTTCTCGGAAATAAGTGAAGCTTGAAAGGCTGGAAGTGTCTTTCTCGCTAAAATCTGGCGGTTCTTCTTTGCGACTTTACGTCTTGGCGTGACATCATTGCCGTTTATTTCCAAATTACTTCGCCATTTTTTTCTTGCTCCCTCCTTCAAGAAAAATGTACTTTGGGATCTGTATTTTTCAAATTAATCAAAGGCCTCCATTCATTTTACCTGCCTCAAATTCAAGCCAATTCATATGGAAGAAAAATACAAATCCGATTCATTCAAAAAATTACTAGACAGACTACAAGAAGATTCTTGGCAATTGGAATTACTCATTTCGGCTTTTGCCATTTTTGGATTATTCTACTCACTAGAACCCATTGCGCACAGCCTGCAGCTTGCCCAATTTGACAATAACAATGCTTTCCTTTATTTCTTTATCATCGTTCATTTCGCTCTACAGATTCTAATTTTCAACCTCTTGCTGCATGTCTTGCTTCGAGCCATGTGGATCGGAAGTTTGGGATTACGCTATGTGTTTGGAGATATTGATTATGACAAACTCAATTATAGCGAGCTATTTACCAAATACCTAAAAAAGAACGTGGGTTCTTTCGACTCCAATATCCATACACTAGAGAATGTTTGCAGCGTCATTTTTGCCCTTACGTTTTTACTCATTTTCTATATTTTTTCCTTTTTCGTCATCAGTTTCATGGTAATAACTTTAAATAATCCCATTCCCGATTGGATGCTCTACATTGTACGTATCCTTTTCTTATTAATCGCCTTTGGATCTCTTTTAACCTTTATTGATTTCATTACCCAAGGACTTTTAAAAAAGAACAAATGGGTTGCGAAAATCTACTTCCCATTTTACTGGCTGTTTAGCTTTATCACCTTGTCTTTTTTATATAGACCCATGGTGTACAATCTTTTAGACAATAAATACGGAAAACGCATAAGTCTACTTTTAATCCCTTTTTACATTCTAATCTATGTGGCCTTTCATCTGCAATTTCAAAAATCAAATTTTATAACCCCCGCCTCCACAAAGCTATCGACCCGCCAAATTGCGAATGGAAGAAACTATAGCGATGAATTAAAGAAAGACGAGATGCTGATCACAGGCGATTTTGTCATTCAATCCAAAGTTGTTTCGGAACCCTACCTGAAAATCTTTGTGCCTCTCACCTACAAAATAGAAGATGAGTTAATGGATTTCGACTCAAACCTAAAACCAAAAAAAGACAAGCGCGGTTTGTACTTTCAATCGGAAATTACCATTGCTAAGGAAGAACCGAATTACGACAGTTTAAGCACTATCTACCTAAGGGCATTCGAAAAGAAATTCTTCTTCAAAATTGATGAAACCCCATGCGAAACCCATTTTATCATTGCCAACAATGAGGGCATACTCGGTTTTGAAAGCTATACTGGAATAAAAGATATATCAGAAGGTAAGCACATCATCCAATTTTTAAAGTT
This sequence comes from uncultured Cryomorphaceae bacterium, assembly GCA_937900215.1. Classification (GTDB taxonomy): domain Bacteria; phylum Bacteroidota; class Bacteroidia; order Flavobacteriales; family Schleiferiaceae; genus RFXV01. Next base: position 1,066 of record CALCFH010000188.1, on the reverse strand, counting down.
TAAATCAAGAAATACGGATTCAATCCTGACTATTCAGGAAGTTCCGTTCTGGCATTTCAAGCCCTAGGAATTCTGGGAATGCTTTTTCTCGGGAATTCCAAGGCCTATTAACCTATGTCTTGTGCGATTTAAAAGGAAGGGAAATACAGTCGCTGAGGAGTTCCAAATAAGCCCGATTTTGGCATTAATCCTTTGGCGTAACGGAGGGGGATGTCTCTTTCTTGAACTAGACTTAGTTTTAGCAGAGCCGGATGAGCTCCTTGTTGCAATCATAAAACACTCACTCACTTTGAAAAAAAAATACATTTTCAGCTCAGATAGACTGGGTTTTCGCAATTGGGAAAAGGAGGATTTGTCGGAATTCGCCAAAATCAATGCCGATTTAGAAGTCATGGAACATTTTCTAAATCCACTTAGTATTGAAGAAAGTTCGGAATTTATAGATCGACTGCAGCGACATTATGCCAAGCACGGCTTCAATTATTTTGCTGTGGAAATACTAGAAACTGAAGAATTGATTGGATTTATTGGGCTGACCTACCAAGAATACGAATCAGAATTTACACCTGCCGTAGACATTGGTTGGAGATTAAAAAGAAGTGCCTGGGGCAAGGGATATGCAACAGAAGGCGCCAAAAGATGCCTCCAATTTGGATTTGAAGAACTCGGCTTAGAAAGCATAATTTCCACATGCACCCAAAAAAATCTCAAATCAGAAAAAGTGATGGAAAAAATAGGGATGATGAAAAAAGGAGAATTCAATCACCCTAAACTTAAAGCCTATCCGGAATATGAAAAATGTCTTTGCTACAGCATTTCGAAAAGTGAATGGAGAATCCCATCCTTCTAGTCTATTCGGACTACCCAATGAAAGAATAAAATAAATAAGGCTTCATACTAAGGCGCAAACCGGTCTAGCGCATCAGCGTCACCTCTCCCTGATGACTAAACTCCTCGCCAAAGAAGTCGGTATACTGTATTACAAAAAAGTATACTCCAGCTGCCAATTCACTTCCATTTAGACTCTTACCTTTCCATTGAGGGCCTAAACCTGAATAGCTAAAGA
>CALCFH010000187.1 GCA_937900215.1 uncultured Cryomorphaceae bacterium | reverse complement strand
GGCAGGTAATCGAGAATATGGGTGTTTGGAAAAAGGTGAAGTGGAATGCCATGGGCCTAGCCATTGAAGGTGAATTTGCAGTGGTTTGGTTTGGAAAGGAAGAAGATTCTTTTGAGATGAGGCTCAATTGCCCAACAGATGACTAATTGAATCATGCGCTTTTGATACAATTAGTCTTCTATTTTTTAGGTTTTATTGAAATTTTTCAACTTCTTAAAAGAGTGTGAATTCAAATAAATTACTTTGTGAGAACCTTCGCTTTTACTTCATTCATCCATGCATTCCAGCGCTTTTGTTCTTTATCCATTCCTTGCGGATATGGACCTGTTACGAGAAAAAGTTCGCATGTATTTTTTTCCTCATTGTCGATAACCAATATTTTCTCTGAGTAGTGAAATCCGCTTGAATCGTAGTCTATTTGCAGATAAAGATTCCCCCAGAGCGAGGCTAGCACACCCCTTGCTACTACATTTTCATATTCATACAGCAAGTCGGTGCTGGTTCTATCGTTCCATTCCGATTCAAAGAGGGCTTTATTGTTGAATTTCTTGCCGAGCTTCTTTGCAAAAGCAGTCTGAGAAATGCCTTTCCATATTTTTTGTTTGGATGCTTTTAATTCGGTTTTGATATAGACAAATGGCTTGGAACCCAAATCGGCCACCTCTGACTCATTCAGAAAATCTACCTCATTTATTCGAGCAGAACCATTTCCACCATTGGGGTATCTAAATCCAACTATAGTATCGTTATCAATCACAACGGCTTGAATAACAATCACTAGCTCAGTCAATTTATTGTATTCCGTATACATTCTGGCCACTCTCGGCAAAGGAATGTTCAGCGGCATGGCGAAGGGATGTTCTAAAGCATCAAAATACATGAGCGATTGACCGCTTCGGGTCTCTTCTTCCGTTGGTAAGCGATCTGAGATAACGGATAATGAGTTGAGTTCAGCAATATCCATAGGCGGAAATCCGATGAAATTATCGGGACAATACCATCCTCCGTAGTTGTGCGGTTTCTTGCTTCTTTTTGTTGCTGGAATTTCTTTTTCAGCCGTGGTTGTTTCCACTTCTTTTTCTAAAGCCTTGCTTTGATTACAAGAGGTAATCAAGAGAGAGGAGATCAACAGAGCTGAAAAATGGAGATTGACTTTGAACATAGGATGAATGTTTTGAAATGTTTTATGCATTGCATTCATAGTGCTTTTGCATTCTTTGGGAAATGTCTGAAAAGCAATTTTAATAAGTCCATTTTGAATGTAAAACAATGTAAACCGAATGAAAATATTTGTGAAGACATTGATTGCCAGATTAGAAACTGCAAAAAAAAAGCCACTCGAAAGGAGTAGCTTCTTTGTGCGGACGATTAGACCTTAAAACGCACAAACATCATCGTTGGATTGAGCGAAGTAACGAATTAAGTTTTCAGTTTTGGTCACTGTAAACAGGGTGTCGAATTGGAATTGTCTAAATTGAATGCTTATTTCAATGGGATCATTCAATTCAACTCCTCTTGTTGACCATTGCCCATTTTTCATACGAATGGTTTGAGGGTAGCCCCCTACGTTCGTATAGGCATCTACAGTGGGGTTTATCCGAATGCTATCGTTTTTAGTGCAAACAACTTCCACCTTATAACTGGTAACGGGAGGCAATTGATCAAAATCGGTTTCATCAACCAATTGTTGAGTGAAATTAGAACCGGGATAGAATTTACTAGCAATGTTGCGCTGCCAATAAAATACTTCGAGTTGAACCCCAGCATTGGCCGAAATAGCAGTGGTAGAAACCAGTTTTCCAAAAAATCTTTTCTGAAATGCCGCTTTGCGACCATAGAATCCAAAACCATCATAAACAAATGCTCCAAGGTCTACATACCCATAATAATATACGTTGTTGATATCGGGTACACTTAGAATTTCGGGAATACTAACGGTATAATCAAAAGGCCATTCAAAACGCAACCACTTTACAATTCCTGCATTGTAATTGGTAGACTGCACTCTAAGTTGACCATTGGGAGTTTGAACCACGGCCATTTTTACTGTTTTAAACTTTCCTCTATCCACGCGATAAAAGGGCATGCCTTCTAAACTATCGCCTGCAGCAATGGGCATCGAAGTGACAGGATTGATAAAGTTCGGGTCGATTTGAATGCTGTAGGTGATGAAGCTGCTTTGCGTTTGAACGGGTTGCAGCGAAATAGGATTTCCATCAATCGTTCCTTCATACGATACCCAGCTCAGCATCTTTAAAGTTGCCGGCTCAAGAACCGCTCTATTAACTGGAACTTCTTCTTTTGAAATGGTTTCTACTGTTCTACTTGATTCATTTCCGCGGATTACGCGAGTTGGATTGAATATTCCTTGGTCGAAATAATAGGCGCGCACTTTCATATTTGATCCAGTATAGTCGCGAGTAATCCATCTTGTAATATCGAATGTGGTAGTATCATAACCCACAATTTCTTGCAGATTGGTGGAAGTGAAATACTCCCAATTACCATTGACTTCAATAGAATCTAGGAAATCAGTGGCTACTGGCGCATAAATAGGCTCAACCCGCGTACCAGTCGTAACCACTTTTTCGCGATAAGTAAATTGCATTCCTTGTGGAATGATAATGGAATTCAATTCATCGTCATAATAAATGGTGTCCACCGTAGCAGTCTTAGCCACCACACGAAGGCTGGAGTTTCCAGATTTATTGTAGATCTCCGTATTTGCAACCGCTCCATTGGTTAGACCCAAGGAATATGACTCAACATCGCCATACTTTGTGGTTCCATTTTCAGGTAACAGCTCAATTCTATAGCTAGGCTCAAAGTCGCCATTCTCAACAGCTATATCCGACGCTCCTGGAATGTATCCGGGTGCACTTACAATGATTGTAAATTTGGCCGAATCGCCTGCTAGGGGTTCTTCATACGGATTGATAACGAGAGAAAGTGAGCCTGAGGAACCTATAAAAAAGTCTTTCTGTCCTAATTCGTTGTAAATTTTACTAGCATCTTTTCCATCAAGACTGATTTCTGCATCGGGTATGGCATTGCCAGCCGCATCTACTATATCCACTTTTATGCGGTAGTTGAAGATGTCTGTGTTTATGCTTAATTGGAAGTTATCCAATCCACCAGTAACCTCATCTGGACGGCAAGATTGGATTAAGATAAAGCTCAGGGCTGCCAATACAGCGGGGAATATTAATTTTTTCATTGGGAGAGATTTAGAGTCTTACAGCGAGTTTAAATTTCAAATTGGGCAACCATTGTAGTGAAGAGAGTGCCTCTTCTAGTTTTGCCTCTTCGGTTTCATTTGCAGTGGGTTCGAAGAGTTCGGTAGCCGTTAATGTAACATCGGGAGAGCCTACATAATATCCTCCGAGCTCAATGGCAAAACCTACTCGGCCTTTAGGAACCGCGCGACCAAAACCAAGTCCTACATACGGAGCCAATCCAGCGTATTGCATTTGTATTCCAATCTCGCCCACATCTTCAGGTTGTAAAGGAATCTCGCCATAGCTCAAGCCGTCTTTCAACGTAATAGTGGCATCGCCTCCGGTGTTGTTGATATAAGCGAGACCTCCCACTAGCTTAAAAGAACTACGGTCGAAGGGTAGATATTCTAGCAAAAGATCAATATCCAGTGCATCTGCACCCATTAAAATATCTACATCGCGCTCATCTAAGGTGTAGGGAATACTTACTCCCGAAAGGGTAAAGTAATTTGCGCCTAAACGAACGTTTAGATTCTTGTTTACATTATACGCATACTCAAGTCCATACCCAATAAGCCCACCATGAATGGCAACCGAATGCTTGTGTAAGAATTTTTCATAAGGAAAAGGATCTTGAGTTGTAGCAGGTGGATTTTCCTGAGCCCGCAGCATTCCTGCCATCAGCAGCGCACCTAGAATAATTTTGTTTCGCATGGTTAAAAATTGGGTTATTCTCGGACAAGCTTAGGGATTCCCTTTTGATTTGGCGGCTTCTCTTCAGGATAAGCCATATTTTATTGGGCTACTACTTTATTAAGTTCTGTTTTAATTAAGGTATTTATTTCATAATTTGAAAGGAAAGACTTAAAATTCAGCTTGCTCATTCACATCCACCTTAGTGATTTTGGAGTTTCCGTTTAGTTCGGGGAAATACATTAATTCTGCCCGCAATGGGTTTAGTGTATATCTGCCTGCATAGTGTGCTAGCAGTGAGATTTCGAGCTGAGTATTGCCTTCTGGCAAAGAATTATAGTAAACATAGAGTTTGTCGCCTTTTAATTCGCTATGGCCATTTTGGATGTAAATTGGATGGTCGTCTAAGGCGCAGCCTGCGGGTATTGGAATCTCTAGCATTACATATTCTGCTTTGTGTTTGGCAAGGATGTTTACCTGCATATTCGTGACCTTGCCTACTTCCAATTCTATGCTTTTTTGCCCATCCTTCATAAAAGAATAGCTCAGGGCGAAGTTCTCTGAATCTACTTCTGGATTGGGATCAAACACCTTGGTGCTAATGCTTACGAAGGCCGTTGCTTGGCCACTTTTAGTTATACCAAGACTTTTGGCTGCTCTATTTTGGGTGTTTTTCGAAAGGGAAAGGATTTGCTCAGGCTCTGAATCCCAGCGGATTTTAAACTCGTTTTCAGTTGAACTATATCCTCTTTTCTTAAGTTCGAAAATATCAATAGCCGCTGCACGCTCTATGGTATTCCAACTAAACTGTTGTTTGTTTAGCAGAACATAATTGCAAAGCAGATCAAGTGAAAGACTGTCGTTCCTTGCTTTTAGCCATTCGCCAAACAAGGCCGAAAGATGAAGGCTGGATGCTAGCTTATAGCTTTCAGACTGACCAACGTAAATGTTGCCAAAAATATCTTTCTTAATGAGTTTTTGAATGCTTTGTTCTGGATAGCTGAGATTAGCTGTTTCAGCTAGAATGGCATACTTTAATTTCCCTTCTACATCCAGCGAATCAAATGCAATGCTCTCTAGGTGAGGATTTAATGAGTAATTGGAATTGAAATTACTCAGAGTATAAAGCATATTGTTTCGCTGTATTTCTGGTGTATAAGGCAAGTTTTGCCAGTGATATTGAACCATCTTCTGCAGATCGGGCACGCTGTATCCTCTTTTATAGGCGCGGACTAGGGCTTCTAAAATATAATGCGTCATCCAAGCATGGCTGTTATTCGATTTTCCCCACCAAGACCACGAATACGCATTATTTACATTGTTCATCAATGCCAAAATGAGCTTTTGAATTTCTTTCTCTTTGGTTTCTCCCTCAGAAACAGACTCCATGGCAAGTAGTGCTTTGAGCTTAGAGGCCATTTGCTCGTTGCAATTGTGAACATACTGTATTTGTTCCGTGACTTCCTCTAGAATGAGATCGCTAAAAGCGAACATCGTATGCAGGCGAATATCTTGAGTAGAATCTAAATTAAATTGAATGGAGGTGTCTCCCTTCAGAACATAGAAAGCGCCCAAGCTTATACTTGAGCCTTTCTCAAGTATAGTTAATGTACGGTTTTCGCCATCTTTATAGCCCGACTCTAAAGCTACACTGTAAGAGATGTTTAGCGAGTCGTTTGCCAAAAGAGGTAAGGCGTCTAAGAACATATTCTCTAGGCTTCTTTTCTGCTGTTGAATGAGTACATCGTTTACCTTGAACTCATGCTCTACCTGCAGCTCCGTGTTGGAATAGTTGGTGGTTTTTCCTATGGCCAAGCAACTATCACCTCTCACTAAATAGCGCGGGATGGCAAGTTCACAACTGAGAATGCTAAAAGACTGGGTACCCAACTGCTTTCTCAATAATCCTTCCTTGGGATCAATGCCAATGAGTATGTTTTCCCAATAGGCAATGTCGTCTGGATACTTTACCCGGATGCTGGCTTTTCCTTCCTCATCGGTTCTAACATCAGGAATAAAAAAGGCATAGTCTTGAAAGTGGTTTCGAATGGATCCTTGGCGGGTTTTCCAATTGTTTTCTATTCCATCTTCTGGTTCTTTTTTATGCAGTATTTCGTTTGTGATGCTAGTGCTATGTGGAAGATTAACGCTTCCTCTGACTTTAACACCGTCTATGAAGTAGACAGTAGTTTGATCACGAGAACCTCGTATGAAGGATTCTTCTCCTGCGTCAAACTGAAAAACTCCGGAGGTCATATCTCCAAATTGTGAAGGTAAACCACCTACATCTCTCACCGCCATATTCATTACTTCCATTTCATTCGCAGAACGAGCTGATTTTGTTCCATCAATCAAAGGAGCGGACCATGCTACTTCTATTTCCTCCAAAATCAAATTCCCTTGTTGCAAGTCGATGGTTATGGTTTTTAGATTATTGATATTGAAATCCTTGAGAATGAAATCCTCATAGCCTATAAAGCTGCAAAAGAGAGTATACAGCTCGCTGGGTATGTCATTTAATAGAAAATGGCCATCCATATCTGAAGTAGCAGAAAAGAGAATGTTTGGATCTTTTTTAAGCTTGAGAATGACTGTGGCAAAAGGAATTCCTTCATCTGTTTTTGAGTCAATAACTCTTCCTTTTAGAGTTCCTTTAGCAAGAGCGGTATCTTTCTTAAACGAGCGCATTTTTTTGTAACTCATCCTTTGAGCCAAGGGTGTAAGAACTGTAATGGCTGAAACTTCTTTTAATTGGTCTACGGAGGGTTGATAGAGATACTTATAACCATCTTCTATTTTTAAGCTGTCTATGGAAGATCGCTGTTGTAGCACATCGGTGCTGATTAGGAGGTAGTTGCCCAGAGGAAGGAAGAAAGAATTATATGAAGAAGACGGGTAGTACTGACTGGGATTTGAATGGGTTAGATAAAGTGCCGAGTCTTCTATATGATATATGAAGGTGCTTATACTTTGGTTTTGGATTAGAATGTTCAAATTCGCTTTCGCTCTAGAGTCGGGACTTAAGATTCTAGACCAGGTAGAAAAAAATGGAGTAGGTATTTCAGATTTTTCCTCTGACGGATAGTTCAGTATACTGCCAGGATATTGGTTTTTATACTGTCTGTTCAAAGCAGTTAGGCTAAAGTCCGCTTCATTGAGATGTGTTTTCTCAATCATACGCTGATCTAATTCAAGCAAATAGCGTGAATAGGGTTGATATACAAGCGAAAGACTTCCTTCATCCCACTTAATTTGCATGGCATCTTGTTCAAGCGGACCCACCACATAATCGG
>CALCFH010000186.1 GCA_937900215.1 uncultured Cryomorphaceae bacterium | reverse complement strand
ATAAAATCATTTTTGGTGTCGTTATTTGGAGTAAAGGCAGAAGGCATATACACATCGCAATAACAAATGCCATCCACAATTTCTAGGCTATCTGAAGTAGTGCATCCATTTCCATTGTCAATTTCTAACCAATATTGATTTGGGTCTTGAATGCGAATGCTCTGAGTTGTGCTCCCAGTGCTCCATCGATAAGAACAGGCATTGCATTCGGGTGCGGTTAATACTATGGATTCGCTATCGCATAAAAATCTCCTTTCGCCTAATTCTATTGCTGTGGTTGGAACCAAGGTGATTTCTATGGTATCAGATACAAAGTTGTTACCGCATTCACCGAAACCCATTAGCCAATACGATCCTGATTGTGTTGGAATAATACTCGCAGTTGTTTGGCCTGTACTCCAAAGATAGGTTTCAAATATATTACCGTTTAGGTCTTGCAGAGGGTTGGATGTTGATCCTGAGCAGTACAATCGATCGGGTCCTAAGTTAATGTCGGCTGTTGCACTGCAATCTTCAATTCCTGAAATGGCAATCGGATTGGTGGAGATTGGAATGTCAGTGCTGACAAAAAGAACGTCGAATTGAGAAACCGTTTCATCATTTTGTATGAAGCCGAGGTCAAAAATCGGCGGGCTAGGGAAGCTTAGGTTACAGTTGTTTGTAAAGTTTGCCCGTAAATGCGAAATCATAGCTGGAGCAAAAAATGTCAATCCAACCGCAATGGGCTCCAACTGGCGATTGATACAAAAGTCAGTGAGTACAATTCCGCCACCAGCATCTCCGCTTCTTACACTGTTCATACTGTTATCAAATTCCATTATTGCAGACAATCCAAAGTTTTGATCGGTTACGATTACCATAAATCCACCCGTTGGCAAGGCCACAATTTTTCTTGGATAACTACTCAGATCAATGGCTTTTCTTTGAATCGGACTGCCTTGTTTGTTCATTTTTACTAGGGCGCTAATGGGAGACAATTGTGTTTGTTCACCATAGACGTATCCATCTGAGGTTTCCGCGAGGGTGTTGTAGTAATTGCCTGCGCTAGAATTATAATTCCGCTTAAGCCATTGGGCATTTCCATTGGCATCCGTTTTCAAAAAAGAGGAGCCAGACCTAAGTAAAAAACCATTGTCTGAGGTATGAATACCCGTCCCCCAGATTCCACCTGTGCTGTAAAACCGAGTCCAAAGTACTTGGCCAGAATTACCTGAAAGTTTTAGCAGTCTAAGATGAATACCCGGTGCCGGAACATTGGCCGCGTTGCCATAAATGAATAAATCATTTGCATTGTTTTCCATTATTGAATAATCAATCGCCTCAAAAGAGTTAGATGGATTTTCAATTCGTTTCGACCAGATAATCGTTCCTGTAGAATCTAGACGAATAACGACAGGAAATCGGATTCCAGTCTGACTTGCATTGTAAAGAAGCGCATAGTCTCCATTTCTCAATCGTTTAAAATCGTAGGCATTGAATTGAGTTAAATTTTGAGAAGATGGAACTTCAATAGAAATTGAAAACTGCAGTTGCCCACATCTGTCAAATGCATTCAGCTGAGAATCTCCCAAAGAAAAAACGGTGTATCCACCTCCCTTAGCAACAATGAGATTAGTTGTTCCAAAATTTGAAGACATTGTTTTAAAACTGCCTGGCTGTGCATGCATGCAGCTTGAAATGAATGAAAAGAGAAATAGAAAAATGCGCAAATACAAGGAACGAGATTTTAATTAAAGCGAAGTAACACTTAGTTTTTGAGTCTATCAGTTCAATTTAGCCGAATATGAGCAAAGCATGCAATGAACTGTTGGCAACTCTGCTTTGAATGAGCCATTGGTATGATTGACTTTTTAAGATTAATTAAACTTTTCATTCTCCCAAACGCACTAGTTGGATCTATTCTAGAAATGCGGTTGTTAAATGGCCGTTTCACTTTGTACCTTCGTAAGCCATATCTACAAAAAGTGATTAGACTTCTTTTCATAGCCTTAGTGGGTTATAGTGTTTTTTATTTCATAAAGAGCTTCCTCAAGCCCAATATAAGCTCGCCCAAAAATGAAAATTCTTCAAATAGCAAGGTGGAAAGCGATAAGGATTGGGGTGGAAAATACGTTGATTACGAGGAGATTAAAGACGAAAAATAACGGAGTATTGATTTTTTTGTTTTAAGTCTCAGACTAATGAGTAAGGAAATGATATTCTGCGAAGACTTGCACTATACATTTCCATGGTATTCATCAAATTCAGAAGTTGAATTGAAATACATCCCTCCAACTGCCTACGTATGAAAGTGCTTATTCTTACCTACTATTGGCCCCCTGCGGGCGGACCAGGAGTGCAACGGTGGTTAAAGTTTTGCAAATATTTGCCTGAAAATGGCATCGACCCAATTGTAATTACAGTTAAGGAACAAGAGGCCACTTGGCCAATTCGAGATGCCAAATTGCTCGATCAGGTTTCAGATCAGATAAAGATTCATAGCACATCTACTTTTGAACCCTTTGAGTTATATCTAAAGACTTCTGGTAAAAAACAAGTTCCCTATTCTGGCTTTGCCAACGAAGAAAAGAAAGAGAATTTCATTTCAAAACTGGCAAAGTTTATTAGGGGGAATTTTTTTCTCCCTGACGCTCGTAAAGGTTGGAATTCCTTTGCCTATAAAAAGGCGATGGAACTTTTGTCTCAGCAAGAAATATCAGCTGTTATAAGTACAGGCCCTCCACATTCTACACACCTCATTGCCAAAAAATTAAAAAGAAAAACAGGTATAAAATGGATTGCAGATTTTAGAGATCCATGGACGGATATTTATTATTACAAACAAATGTATCCCACACTTCTTTCTACTTACATAGACAAAAGAATGGAGCGTAAGGTTTTGCGCAATTCAGATGTGGTATTGGGTTCTAGTCCGTATTTAACTGAATTATTGAGTCAGAAAATCAAAGGCGATACATCTAAATTCAGATTTATGCCCAATGGATACGATGAAGAAGATTTTCCCAACCCTCGTCCTGAATTTGAGCGCTTTAGTATTGTATATGCAGGAACCATAGGCAAAATCTATCCATGCCACAGCTTGGTCGATGCGCTCTTGCAATTGGCCGAACGCAATACACAATGGACTTTCAAACTTTTTGGAAAAGCAGATGAAGAAATGCATCAACTATTTGGTCGTTTGGGAGAGCTGGGTTTTCAGGCCTTTGGACATATTGAGCATAGTCTGATTACAAAGAGAATGGCGGAGGCGGAAATTCTGCTTCTTGTAATTCCAGATCAAGATCCAAATCAAGGAATTATTCCAGGTAAATTGTTTGAATACATAGGCTCAGGCCGGAAAATTCTAGGCATCGGTCCTGTTCAGTGTGATGCAGCAAAAATTGTTACTGAAACCCAATCGGGGCGTTTCTTTGACTATAATGACACCGCTGGAATACGTCAGTATCTCGAGACTTTTGAGCAAGAAAAAACCTCCGAGTCTAAACAGGGAGGTTTCAACACTAGCAAATATTTAAGACAAAACCAAGCGATAGAATTGGCTAAAATTCTTAAGACTATGCAGAAATAGGCTGGTCTTCTTTCTTTTTAAATGCAAAGAAAAGAGAACCGAGAAGAGCCAAAAGTAGAATTGCAGAAAAAGCCTTGTCTACTTTTTCACCGGTTAAGTAGGTGTAAGGCTCAAATGAAAAGACAATTTCGGTTTTGCCTGAAGGTACTTTTAGTCCGCGCAGAAGATAATTAACACGAATCATCTCCACTTCTTTTCCATCTATATACACCTTCCAATCGTTCTTATATCCTTCATAGAAGATCTCTGAGAAAACAGCAAGAAGATCTTGACCTGAATTATTGTTACTTTCATACACCATTTTCTTAGGGTCGTACTCTTTTAAGCGAATAGATGATCCATAAACAGTGTTTCCGACTCCCGAAAGGTAAGTGCTATACCGCTGATCTACCACAGCTTCCACCTCGGGTTGAAAAACATCTTTGTCTAAAGAAGCCATTTCTTCATCTGCCGTAGCCACTTGTTTAATGGAGCGCACGAACCAAGCATTTCCTAGCGCAGTAGGGTTTGGCATAGCCTGAGGCCCACTGCCATCTCTTTGAACAATGAAATACTTCGTATTGAGCATATCGTACATTTTTGGGTTGTTTTTGCTCAATTGATTCTCAATAAGATCTTGATAGCGAATCAATTTAGCACCGTGATATCCGCCTATGGATTTGTGGTGATAAGAGGTGTATGAGTCAGACGTAAGACCGGCTGTAGTATTCATTACACGGTAGTGAATGTCTGGATCTTGAAGGATTAATTTGTCTGCAGCTGTAGGTGCATATTGATTATCAAACTCCCTTGCTGTCATGAAAGAATCAGAGTTTAAATGTTGCTTATCAAACATCCATAAGTCAGCCATTAATATGAAGGCCAAAGATGGAATAAGTAGCTTTTTGCTCAGTTTTCCATTGAGGAAAAACCACAAGAAGGCCGCAACTGCAATGGAGAAAACAAGACTTCTACCAATACTATTGCGCTGAAGTGATTTACGATCAGACAGAAGCTGATCTAAATTGAATCCTTGTTGTTCTAATTGTGCGTCGCGCATGCCATCAAAAGAAAGCATGGCCGAACCAATGAGAAGGAGGAAGAACAATCCGCCTACTCCAATGGTGGCATTAATAAGTAACTTTTTTTGTTCTGCTTTCGATTTTTTGAGCCATTCATTTAAACCATAAATGGCGCCAAAGGGTATTAGAACAAACGCAACTACTAGCGACATTGATGGCACTCGGAACTTATTGTAGATAGGCAGATAATCGAATAAAAAGCGATTGAAGGTTTCAAAATGTCTACCCATTCCCATAAAGATAGAGACAGCCAGAGCAGCTATTATCCAGATTCTCATTTTCTTATCCATGGCTAGAAGACCTAGAATAAATAGGAAAAAGATAGATGCTCCCAAGTAATAACCGCCATTTACCAAGCTCTCTTCTCCCCAATAAAAGAGTGAACCTAGAAATCTCTCGGCTGATTCAGCTGCCTGATTTGCTGGGTATCCATCTCTTTGAAAGCTCTGTTTAATAAGAGGAAAGAACTGCTGATAAGTCTCGGTCGACGAATAATCTTCGGCCATTCCGCCACCTGTATACATTGGCACAATGAGATTAAAGTTTTCTGAGGCGCTATAGCTCCAGCCCATTGCATAATCGAAATCAAGTCCACCCTTGCTTTCGGCTTTTGCTGCCAATTCAGAAGAACCACCGCGCATGGTTTCAGAAGTGTAGGAGTAGGTACTCCACAAATTGCCAATATTAGGACCAATTCCAACAAGGGCTGCGGCGAGCAGAATACCCGCTGATTTAAGAAACTGACCAATGGTTTTTTCTTTAAAGGCGAAAAATGCCTCCACCATTAAAATAACGAAGATGAGGATGGCCTCGTAATACGTGATTTGTAGGTGATTGGCGTAAACAGACAATCCAACAAAGAGGGAGGTGAGCGCAAAGCCAGCCAAATATTTGCCTCTCAAAGTCAGAAGAACGCCCATTAGGGTTGGCGCAATATAGGCTGCAGCCCGAACCTTTGCATTGTGTCCGGCACCAAACGATATGATAAAAAATGCTGAAAATCCAAACGCAAATGCGCCCAGGGTAGCTAGCCAAGGATCTACTTTTAGCGAGACAAGTAGTAAGTACATACCCAGCATTAGAAGAAAAATGATATAAATCGAAGAGGAGGAACCTCCGACAAAAATGAGTGCATTTTGAATGTAGCCCAGTATGTTACCTGGATATTGAGTGCTTATTTGAAATGCAGGCATACCACTGAACATAGAATTTGTCCAAAGGGCTTCTTCTCCTGTATTTTCTCTATAGTCTCGTATTTCTTTTCCTTTCGCATAGCCCATCATGATATCATCTTGCTTCAAGACTTTACCAGAGAGAACAGGTTGGAAGTAGATATAATTGGCAACAAGAAGTGCCAATATTGGAACTAAAAAAAGTAAAAACTTATTTTTCATCGGGTTTCATTTCAGACTTCGAAAATAAGTGGAATCTCTTTAGCTATTTTTGACCTCATGTGGCCAAATACAATTATTGCCGGCGCTCCCAAGGCTGGAACCAGTTCTCTTTACTATTGGTTGGCCGCTCATCCAGACGTATGTAGCTCAAAATCAAAGGAACCCTTCTTCTTCTTCGATACCGTAAATCGTTTTAATAAAGGGGTAAATTTTATTGAAAATGGACTAAAAAAATATCCAGAGCTCTTTGAACATTGTAAAAACAAGAAGATTGTCTTTGAAGCCACAGCCCCTTATATCTATCAGAAGAATGCCTTAGAGCAAATTCCGTCTCTAGAATCAGTGCCTAAAGTGATTTTTATTCTGAGAGAACCTTCGGCTCGTCTGTTTTCGAAGTATCAGTTCAATCGGTATAAATTGCACAACACTGAGGTTGATTTTAAGCAATACTGTACCTCAGAAGTAGGGGTATATCCTGGTGGCAGGCACATTTTAGAGGGCTTTTATTCAGCCTATCTCGAACCGTGGAAAAAGGCCTTAGGTGAAAACCGAATTTTTATCCTCGTCTTTGAGGAAACTATGCGAAATCCGCTAGAAGCTATGACTGGATTGAGTGAGTTTTTGGAAATTGATTCAAGCTTCTACAGCCAGTTTAACTTCGCAAAGCACAATGAAACCTTTGCTACTAAGAATGGGGGTATACATAAGAAATTGGTAAGTCTCTTGCCTTATTTTCCAGAATCCTTGATTGCCAAATTGGGTCCGCTATACAGAAAGTTGAATAGTGGTAAAATGCCAACTATCAGTTCAGAAGAAATAGAGATTAGAGCTGAGCTGAAACAATTTTATTCTCCTGAGAAAGAAAGCTTATTGAAACTTTTTCCATCGCTTAATTTATCAAGCTGGAAATAGTATGGGGGTTGTAATTAAGCAAAGTATCTGGAATTCTTTTTACACCTACTTAGGACTGGTTCTAGGAGCCATCAATACGCTTTTCTTATTCCCGTATGCCTTTGAAGATTCTATGGAGTACTATGGTCTAATTCAGAATATGCTCAGCTATACCC
>CALCFH010000185.1 GCA_937900215.1 uncultured Cryomorphaceae bacterium | reverse complement strand
CTTTTCCTAACTCCTTTACAAGCTTGCGCTTCGTCAGTCACAGAGGCGACTACGAAGCGGTTCTTTTCTTGAACGCAGCTAATATAATTATTCCCTTACTTGGCACTGTGTTAAATTTTCTGTCTTATCCTAAATTCTATCCAATCTCTTCCCTCCCATCCTAAAAAGAAAGAAGCCCGCGTGCGGCGGGCTTCAGCAAAACTTCGGTATGTCTTGGCGTCTATTCGTCTCCTTGGCTGCTGCTCCCCGATTCGCTGCCGCTTGCCTTGCCCCCGATTTTGTCTTCGCTGCTTTCTTCATAGGCTGCGTATGAATCATTGCCATTTGCACTCCCAGCTTCTGATGCATCTGATTCCGCTTCGCTTCTTTGGCGATGACTGCCGTTGCCTTTCAGTTTCGGTATAATGCGGGCGTTTTGGTAGGCTGAATAAAATACGGGCGCGGTATCTATAAAAAAGCGCATCAAAAAATCCAACTCCTTCTTTAAATAGTCCATGAGCGCTCTGCCTTGTACTGCAATCTGATGGGTTGTTTCTCCTAGTAAACGGCGACGCTCACTCGGAATCAGTCCCTTTTCCTTGAAGAGCGCAATCTGCGCCTTGGCTTTGGCCAATAGCTGGGTGGCATTCTCAAAAGCCCCTAACTCGCTTTCATTCAAATGGGCATAGTGCACTACGTTCTCAGACAAAGCCAGGCACTTCTGTGCATTCATGCGCTCCAAAGAGGCAACGGTATAGTCCGTTACCAAAATCAAATTTGCCTCTTTCTTTTGTCTTGCTACCAAGCGTAAATAGGCCCCAAGCTTGCCGAGAACCAGCGCAAAGTCTTGTCGCAATTCCGACTTAATACCGGCATAGGGTTGCAATAACAGCTGCTTCTGTTGAAACAAGCCTCTTATCTTCCCTTCGTAGCCTTCTAAGATCCCAAAACCTGATGTAAACTCTGGCATGTTCTGCCATGCTTCTTTGTGGGTGTCTACCACTTTCAATACCGCTTGTAACATATACAAGCGGTTGCGTTCTGTCTTTTTCATAAAAAATTGTTTTTAATGATGAATAATGGCAGCAAGTTGCATCCGTTGTTCTGGGAAGCTTTCCCAATTTTGGGAAATTCAAGCTCTATTTTTCCCAATTTTGGGAAAACCCAGTGTTTATAAGGCTTTGCAGAGGATGTTTTCAGCTATATTTTCCAAAGATTTCTTTTTCCCTCCTAAAATCTATTGCATTTTGTTGAGCTCCAAGGCTTCTTTAAACAAACTCAACACTTCATCGCAGGCTAGACACTACGTATAAATAGGCGTGAAGGAAAGGCAACCGACTGCGAAGGAAAGGCAACAGAGCTCTTCTTTTTCATTTCAGCGCGCGAAGCCTTTAAAACGGCTATGGTCTTCTTCTCTCTTCCAGGCACAGAGCATTCCAAACCAACGATAGACTTTATAGCGAAGCAACACAGATCAATCCAAACCATTGACAGACTTTGTAGCTCGATGTGATAGACCACTCCAAACCACTAACAGACTTTGTGGCTAAGTGCGATATACCAGTCCAAACCAACGACAGGCTTCGTAGCTAAGCGATAGAGACCACTGCAAACCAT
>CALCFH010000184.1 GCA_937900215.1 uncultured Cryomorphaceae bacterium | reverse complement strand
GTTTTCTATTCGAGAAGAGGTGCCCGCTTGACCTCCAGGAGCATGCTTTTCAATAATAAGGGTTTTCAATCCTTCGCTGGCACCGTATACGCCCGCTGCCAATCCGGCAGGACCCGCACCTATAATAATTACATCGTATAAATCTAAGCTGGCCGTTGGATTTAAGCCGAGTTTCTCAGCTAGAAGAGTTTTGGTTGGACGTTTCACCATACTTCCATCTTCAAAAAGTACAGTTGGAAGGTCGTTGGATTGGAGTTGATTGTGCTGCATATACTCTTGGCCTTCTTCCGACAGCATTCCATCCAACCAACGATAGGGAAACAGATTGGAGGCCAGATAATCTTTAATGGCGTGACTCTCCGCGGAGAAGCTATGTCCGATAACGCGAAGGCCCACAAAAGGAGGGGTGTACTCAGACAACCACTCCTCTAACAAATCGTCTAGAGTGGGATAGAGCTTTTCTTGAGGCGGATCCCAGGGCTTGATTAGATAATGATCGAGCTGAACGGCATTGATGGCCTTTATGGCTGCATCCGTATCAGAATAGGCTGTTAAAAGCACTTTCTTGGCTTTGGGAAAAATCTGCATGGCTTTCTCTAAGAAATCTACGCCTTGCATAATGGGCATGCGCTGATCGCTGAGAAAGAGCGCAACCTCTTCGCCTTTATTCTTGAGCTCAAGAAGGCTGTCTAAGGCTTCTTGGGCATTGTCTGTACTGAGTATTTTGTATTCGTCTTTGTACTGATTGCGCAAATCTTGTCGGATGGCACGCAATACTTGTGGATCGTCGTCTACAGCGAGTATTATGGGTTTATTCATTGGTCTTAATTAATAGGAAGGCATAATTCAAATTCAGTGTTTCCGGGCTCCGACTTTACATTTAGACTGCCTTTGTGGCGCTCAATAATTCTTCGGGAGATTTCCAATCCCATCCCCGTTCCTTTACCCACGCCTTTGGTGGTATAGAATGCGTCGAAGATCAGTCCTTTTATATCGTCTGGAATTCCGGGTCCATTGTCGCGAATATAAATACGGGCATAGCTTCCTTTTACAGAAGTTTCAATGGTAATTTGAGGGTTCTGGGTATGCGCTAAGGCATCAATGGCATTGTCGAGTAGATTGGTTAAGACCTGATTCATTTGACCCGCCCATATTTTGAGTTTTGGCAATTCTGGGCTGTAGCGTTTGTCGACTAGTATCTTGTTAGAGCGGAGTTTATGGTCGAGCATGCGAAGAGTGCTTTCGAGTCCGTCTTCAATATTTTCCAAACTCCTATCCTGACCCTGATCCATATGGGTAAAGGACTTCACGCTGGAAACCAATTCGGCAATGCGTTTGGCGGCATCGGCAATGGCGCTTACGGTTTTCTCGG
>CALCFH010000183.1 GCA_937900215.1 uncultured Cryomorphaceae bacterium | reverse complement strand
AGCCCATTCAATAGCCTCTTTTTTAAAGTAATCACCGAAACTCCAATTGCCCAACATCTCGAAAAGTGTATGATGATAGGTATCGTGACCCACCTCTTCTAAATCGTTGTGCTTACCCGATACGCGAAGGCATTTTTGGCTATCTGCAATGCGTTCATCTTTAATGGCCGCCACGCCTAAGAAAATATCTTTAAACGGATTCATTCCAGCATTGGTGAAAAGCAGAGTTGGATCGTCTTTTATAACCAAAGGCGCCGATGGAACAATTGTATGAGATTTAGAAGCGAAAAACGATAGGTACTTAGACCTTATTTCTTTAGATGTCAGAACTTTCATTGAAGTATGGGCGGTGTTGAAGGAAGGTTAATGCGTTGAATACTAATACAAACTGTGCTACCTTTGCCGGTAATTGCAGCAAAATTAGCAAATAGAAAGTGGCGAAGATTAAGTATTTCTACGATCCCAAAACACTGGCATACAGAAAGATAGAGAAGTCTTGGAAGCAAAAGCTTCGTGAAACTACTCTTTTCTTGTTGGCTACTTTGCTTATGGCACTCATACTCGTAGTGGTCTCTTTTTACTATATAGATTCGCCAGAAGAGAAGCGATTGAAGCGAGAATTGGAATTTACAAAGCTTCAATTTGAGAGTTTAAACAATCGTTTAGAGGAAGTTGCAATGGTTTTAGAGGGACTGCAGAAGCGCGACGATAACATTTATCGTGTTGTTTTCGAGGCAGATCCCATTCCCACATCAATCCGAAACGCAGGTTTTGGTGGTGCAAATCGTTATAAAATGCTACAAGGCTACAATAACTCTGAGCTCATTAAAGAGACTGCAAAAAAAATGGATGTTATTACGAAGCAGTTGTACGTTCAGTCGAGGTCTTTTGATGAAGTCATTGAAATGGCCAAAAAGAAAAGCAAAATGATGGCGAGTATTCCAGCCATACAGCCCATCTCAAATGAAGATCTTACGCGCATGGCTTCTGGTTTTGGATATAGAATGCACCCTATTTACAAGGTGGTTAAAATGCATGCAGGCATGGATTTCACCGCTCCAACAGGAACGCCCATTCACTCTACAGGAGATGGAAAAGTAGTGAAGAATCCCTATGGAACAGGCAGTGGTTACGGCAACTTTGTGGTAATTGATCACGGTTATGGGTACCAAACCCTTTACGCGCACATGAGTAAGGTGGATGTTAAAATTGGTCAGAATGTGTTGCGAGGCGAAATAATAGGCTATGTAGGAAATACAGGTGCTAGCACAGCCCCTCACCTGCATTATGAAGTCTTTAGAAACGGAGAAAGAGTAAATCCCGTGAATTTCTTCTTCA
>CALCFH010000182.1 GCA_937900215.1 uncultured Cryomorphaceae bacterium | reverse complement strand
CCCAAGGCTGTGAAATATGGAGTTACAAATGCGTATGTATTAAATCTTGAAGTGGTTCTTCCAAATGGAGAGATTATATGGACAGGGGCAAATACTTTGAAAAATTCAACAGGATACAACATAACCCAACTAATGGTTGGAAGTGAGGGTACCTTGGGGATTATTACAAAAGCGGTTTTTAGGCTACTTCCTTACCCAAAAATGAAGCTGTTAATGCTGGTCTCATTTAAGTCGGCTGAAAAAGCCTGTGAAAGTGTTTCGGCCATTTTTAGAGAAGGCATTACTCCTTGCGCTGTGGAGTTTATGGAGAGAGATGCCATAGAGTATACTCAGAAATTTGTTGATGACGCACCCATCCAACTAAAACCGGAAATTCAAGCACATTTGCTTATCGAGGTAGATGGAAATGAACAAGAGCAATTGTTCAAGGATTGTGAAAAAATCAATGAAATTTTAGAACAATACGACGCAGATGAGATTCTGTTCGCTGAGACAGAGAAAGAACAAGCGGCGCTCTGGAAGCTGAGACGGAGAGTAGGAGAGGCTGTTAAATCACACTCTATCTACAAAGAGGAGGATACAGTTGTGCCCAGGGCGGCCTTAGCGACCCTCTTGAGAGGTGTTAAAGAAATTGGAAAGAATTACGGATTCAAAAGTGTTTGTTATGGTCATGCTGGAGATGGAAATTTACATGTGAATATCCTAAAAGGCGATTTGACAGAGGAGCAGTGGAATGTCTCTTTAAAAAGAGGAATTCGCGAGATATTTGAGCTTTGTGTGCGTCTTGGAGGCACATTAAGTGGCGAGCATGGGGTCGGTTGGGTTCAAAAAGAGTATTTGGATATTGTTTTTTCGCCAGCGGCAATTGATATACAAAAGGCTGTAAAAGCGGCATTTGATCCAAATGGAATACTAAATCCGGGCAAAATTTTCCCCGATTAAAAAAATTAAATCAACAATAGTTTGGGTAAGAGTGCTTGAGTAATATCTAAGGCTTTATATTTGCCCGTTCATAAAAAAACCTTACCAAATCGGGTAAATAATGCAGAATAAGGGAGTTATAAGGCTCTTTGCCATAGTTTTTGCTTTGGCATGCTTGTATCAGTTGTCCTTTACATGGGTAACTCGCGGAGTTGAGAGTGACGCTAGAGAATACGCGCAAGGAGATAGTGAGAAAGAAAAGGCCTACCTAGATAGTGTAGCCAATCTGAATGTGTACAACATTCTGATTGACGAACTTACCTATTCAGAGGTAAAGGAAAAAGAGATCAACTTAGGTCTCGATTTGCGTGGCGGAATGAATGTGATTCTAGAAGTATCTGTTAAAGATATTCTGAAATCACTTTCAAATAATAGCCGTACACCCAGTTTCTTGTCAGCCTTGGAAAACACAGATAAGGTTCAAAAGGATAGTCAAGATGATTATCTGACAACTTTCTTTGAGGAATTCGGGAAAACCAATACAGCAGGTACGCCACTTAGCGACCCTAGTCTATTTGGCAACAAGAATATGAGTGAAATTGTTGGCTTTAATGCTAGCGATGAAATCATTCAAGAAGAATTGCGTCAACAAGTAGATGCGGCTGTGGGCAATGTGTACACTGTCCTTCGTGCTCGTATCGACCAATTTGGAGTGGTTCAGCCAAACATTCAGCGCCTAGAGAATTCGGGTAGGATTTTAATAGAATTGCCTGGAGTTAAAGATCCAGATCGTGTGAAAAAGCTATTGCAGAGCACTGCTGAGCTTGAGTTTTGGGGCTTATACGAAGGGGCAGAAGTGTTGAACTTCTTGAATTTAGCGAATGAGAAGCTGAAATCAATAGTGCCAAATCCCAGAGCAGGTGAAGAAAAGACTGAATTAGGTTCAGAAGAATCTTCTTCAACCGACATTCTGGCCATCGAAGCCGTTTCAGATTCAACCAGCTCTGATTCTACATCTTCTGACCTGGCCTCAAATGAGGCTGCCGAAGCCGATAGCTTGGGCTTAGGAGATTTCAATCCGCTTTTCGAGATATTCGTTCCGAACTACAATTTTGAGGCGAATAATACCAATCCAGGTCCAATAGTAGGCTATACTTTAGTTAAGGATACTGGCAAAGTAAATATGTACCTCAGAATGCCTCAAGTGCGTGCACTTTTAGGAGCTGAGATGCGTTACGCGCGCTTTGTTTGGACTGCTAAGCCAGATGAGAACAAGTTACTCTATTTATTGGCATTAAAAGGAAATAGAGACAATACTCCAGAACTAGATGGCGATGTTGTTGTGGATGCCAGTCAGGATTTTGATGAAATGGCTCGCCCAATTGTGCGCATGCAAATGAATGCCATTGGAGCTCAGAAATGGCAAACACTTACAAGAGAAGCTTCGAGTCAAGAGCCTAAGAGAAGTGTAG
>CALCFH010000181.1 GCA_937900215.1 uncultured Cryomorphaceae bacterium | reverse complement strand
CCAGTACTTGCACTGTTGTTTGGACTTAGATGGCTAGTTTATTGGATCTTCTTGCTCATTGCAGGTATTCGCTTAAAACAGTGGAAGCCTATTTTATTACTACCTTTTTTTGAGCCATTTCTTATTGTAGCTCAATCATTTATGCATTTTTCAAATGCAAGATCTAAAAGAAATCGTCAGAGATGGTAAAACGCTTAGAACGAGTAAGAGCTTATTTTCCTGAGGTTTCAGATGAGAAGCACGAGAAATTGGAAGCCTACAGAGACCTATTGCTTCAATGGAACGAAAGAATCAACCTAATATCTAGAAAGGATGTTGATAATATTGAACTCCATCATATTCTACATTCTTTGGCTATCGCCAAGATCATTTCTTTTTTACCAGATTCAAGAGTTTTAGATGTGGGTACCGGAGGTGGACTACCTGGGATTCCACTTGCTATTCTTTTTCCGGAAACTGAATTTGTTCTAATAGATAGAATTGGTAAAAAAGTAGATGCTGTAAAGTCTATGATTGCTGATTTGAAAATCAGCAATGTATCTGTAATTAAAGGGCACGCTGCAGATGTAGAGCCTGGCTTCGACTTTATAGTTTCTAGAGCCGTTACTCGCCTGAATGAATTTACTCCTTGGATAAAGGGAAAATTGAGTAAAACAGATAAGCATCCTATTCTGAATGGCATCCTTTACCTGAAGGGAGGCGAAATCGAAGAGGAATTACTCGCTTCAAAATGGAATTCTCAGATTACTCCGATTTCAGACTTCTTCAGCGAGGATTTTTTTCAAACCAAGAATGTGGTATACCTAAAGCAACCGGGAAGGGTTCGGAAAGATTGAGTTTTTAGTCTGGTATAATCGTATAGTTTTCTGAAAAGTCGCCAAATCGCACTTGCAGTGCTTCCATCTTTTGAGTAGAATCTCTGAGGAGATAAGTGAATATTCCTGGTTCTGTAACCCATTGATTTGGAGCAACCCCAATTACACGGGCTTTTTGATTTTTAGATTGAACTACCTTCAGTTCATGGTTAACATACTCCAATTTTAAAGTATCTCCTCCGTTTACAAAGGTTCCCTTCAAATCTGAATAGAGTTCAAGTGAAGTATTAAATGGTGGCGAATCAGGTGTTTCTATTCCATTCTTATTGAGAATCTTTCCGAGTTCTGAGTATATCTGCGCAGCCTTAAATCGAAAATTTCAAACGGCCAAATGATGATTTCCTATTCCAATTAAATGGTAATTACTAACGATATTTTGATAGTAGAAACTGTTTAGATAAAAATCGAGTTCCTCATCGCTTAGGCTTTGATTGTTAAAATATGAATTGGCAGACCAAGGAGCATTGTATTTCAACCAATCGAGATGTTTTGCTATGAGATCCTTTAATAAGTCGTTGGTTGTCTTTAATCC
>CALCFH010000180.1 GCA_937900215.1 uncultured Cryomorphaceae bacterium | reverse complement strand
GGCTACACCCCTCGCTAGGGTATTGCGCCCTTTCAGGGCTTGGTTTGTGGTAATCCTTAACCGGACTTATACCTCCAGATGTTGGCTAATCACAAGCGTTTTATTTGTTCACCTATTGAACTACCAAACTATTGTTTTTTCATTCCTTTGGCTTTAAAACTATAGAGCCACTCTAAGGCACCTTTTGTATTTCTCCAAATCTCCCAGCTTGAATTAACATAGGCAACGGCTTCATTTTCATCGCCTCTTCCAATATATTCAGGCAGTGCCTTGGGCAACTTTTTTATTCCTAAAAGATAATCGGGTACAAATCTATTCTGCTTAAACGCCTTTGCCAATTCTCTTTCACTAAGTGTTGTTACACCTGTCTTTTTAAACTGGTATAAAGCTGCATTGTAATTCCACACAGCACAATTCTCCTTTTCCCATGTCTTGATAAAATGCTGGAATTTAGATAAGTCGGTCTTGCCAAGCAATAGACTTGAAAGAGAATAGCGTATACCCTGATTGTCTCTGGGATTTAATGCCAATAATTCCTCATATATTTCAATGGCTTTGTCGGTTTCATCCTTGGCAACCAAACAATCTGCCAATCCGGCCATGGCTCGCATATAGGGCCTCGACTCCATCATTCCCCAGAAATGCCCCCTTTCCTCTTCAAAAAATTTCTCGCCTAGGCTTTCTTTTCCCGCTCTTATCGCTTTTTCAAATAAAGCCATCGCCTTTTCTATATCCGATTCTAAACTGGCCAAGTAAACGTACGCATCGGCATTGTTCGGATCCAACTCAAGCGCCTTTTTAACGAGCTTTTTTCCTTGCGCAGGGGATTGTTCATAGGCATCATAAACTAAAT
Source organism: uncultured Cryomorphaceae bacterium (assembly GCA_937900215.1). Classification (GTDB taxonomy): domain Bacteria; phylum Bacteroidota; class Bacteroidia; order Flavobacteriales; family Schleiferiaceae; genus RFXV01. The sequence continues at coordinate 1,916 of CALCFH010000180.1, read as the reverse complement.
CTTGAGCCTGGTTCTTGGCACCCCTTTTCTTTGGCAATTCATCTAAACTCTTGCCTTCCATGCTTTTCATGAAGTTTTTTATTTCATCTTTGGTTTCCAGTCCTTGCTCTTTTATTAAAGCAATTAGTTTTTGAATATCTCTTTCGGATTGCATTTTCTCTCTTTTCTATTTAACTTATTGTTATTCAAAGAAAGTACATTTTCCGTTTGAAAAGCCCCCCTTCCTAACTCTCCAAGATCTCCAACTGCTGTATGATCTGCTCTTGACTTACGGGATAGACTTTGCCTTCGCGAATGCTTTGATATATATTATCGAATACCCGTACATACGCTCCTTTAGGCGCGACGATTTTCTCTTGCTCCTTTCTTCCCTCTTCTGTAATGCAACTTAAAAGGCCTTCTTTCTCGGGATCTTCTATTCCAAAGTGGGCATCCAAGGGCGACATCCCTTCCAACAATTGCTTTTCTTGTACATCGGCACGTTGCTTTATAAAACTGCCTTGGGTGCCGTGAAGAACAAAGGCCGGCTGCGCGTCTGCCACCAATAAGCTCATACTCAGAAATACATTCAATCCTTCCGGAAACAACAAATGAATATGGGCATAGTCGTCTACTTGGGTATGTTTTCGAAAGTGCCCTTTGGTCTTACGCCATTCTAGCGGGCTGCCGAAGAGAGAAAGTACCGCATCCAATAAATGCGGACCTAAATCGAATAGCAGTCCGCTGCCAGGTACCGGCGATTCCTTCATGGCCTTGGGCCCAATACTGTATTTATAGCGATCATAGCGCAAATGAAATTCTACCAATCTTCCCAATTGACCTGAATCTAATACTTCTTTTACAGAGAGAAAATCGCTGTCGTAGCGTCGGTTTTGATAGGGAAGAATACAACGATTGCACTTCCTGGCTTCCTCAAAAAGCATCTCGGCCTCGTTAGATGTTATGGTGAAGGGCTTCTCCATAAGCACATGCTTTCCGGCCCGAAGAGCGGCTAAGGCAAAATCGCAATGGGTAAGGTTTGGGGTGTTTACCACAATCAACTCAATGGCCGCATCGGCCAATATTTCGTCTACACTGCCGTAAGACAAAATGCCTTCATAGACAGACTGAGCCTCCTTTTTTGTTCTTTCTACCACCGCCCTCAGTTCAAATTGAGGATGAGCATGCAAGAAAGGACAATGAAACAACTTCCCCGACATGCCAAAAGACAAAACCCCTGTTTTAATAGCGCCTGTATTCATTCCATTATCCTATGGAACGAAAGCTAACTCTTCTCTCTTTGAAAAACAAATATGCCGAACCAAAGGAGTGCTACTTGTTCACTCTCTCTGTTCGGCATGAATGCATCACCTCCTTGCGGTTCTATCTTTATAGAAACTCAGGCTTTATATAAAGTATATCTGCTCATTTATTTTCAATGGGCTGCTTAGCACGCAATCAACGAAACAATCCGAATTTTAATCCTACCGTAGTGGTAAATCCAGAAATTCGAGGGTCGCCGATTGACTCATCCTCAAGAGGCAAAGCAAAGCGGTAGCCCGCACCGAGATTGAATCGTATGTGTTTGTGCAGATTTATTTCAAGCAGACCCGAGGGTTCTATTTCCAAAAACTCAGATTCATCGTAGTCACCGAATTCATCACCCTCAAAATCATTGTCCATTTCCAATTCTGCATACCCAATATAGAGGGGGAAAGTTAGGTGCAGCATTTTTTTGGAGTACAGAGTGTATTCTATAAATCCACCCACAGACCAATAATGTAGGTTCAGCTCGATCTGATCCTCTAGATCCAAATCAAACTCATCCAAGGCCGTGCTAAAATACCCTCCAATGCTCCACTTATCCTTGAAATTGAATCCACCTCTGACATGAAAAAGAGAGTTGGTCTCTTCAGCCATTTGGGTGAGATTATAAG
>CALCFH010000179.1 GCA_937900215.1 uncultured Cryomorphaceae bacterium | reverse complement strand
GTATACTTTCCAGAAACCAGCTGCTCTCTCGATTCTCTGTGTCCAAACTCTGGCGCATAGCTGAATCTAAAAATACCTTTAAAGCTTTTGTTATTCGGACTTAAAGTATAGTGAAAGCTTATTTTTTCAGAAAAAAGAGGCTGATAAGAAGTGCATTCTATACACGCTTGATACCCACCATAATCGCTGGTTTTAACCGCACCAAAACCTGCCCCTCTCTCACTAGCTAAAGATTGATTCTTCCTTTCTTCTACGGCCTTTTTTGTAGATTCCTTTGTATAGGAAAGCAAGGTTTCATTTTCCTGCTTTAATCGCCTGTTCTCGTCTTTTAGAATAATCAATTCCGAAATTACACTATCCAAGCTTGCACGCAGCTTTTCTACATCTTCCTCTTGATTAGGGCTTTGATTTTCCTTTGAACCCCCTTCATTCTGCTTTTTCGTTCTATAGCCTTCATGGTATAACTGACCCTGACCCATAACAGGTGTAAGAAGTACGGAACAGATAATGGTTAAAAAAATCGAATGCCTAAACTTAAAATGGCGCATGCCCGTATATCTTTTCATAAAGATATTGATATCTGGCAATAATATTCTTCCTTTTTAATTTTAAAGTAGGAGTCACTAAACCAATGTCAATAGACCAACTTTCTGGGGTAAGCTCAAATTTTTTGATTTGCTCCCATTTCCCAAAACGCTCATTATATCGATCAACCTCTTCTTGAACTCTGCTAATGAGTGCCGGATTATTCACAATTTCAGCCGAATTTGTATACGGTATTCCCTTCCTCTTACACCAATCTTGAATGAACACCCACTCCGGTTGAATGAAAGCCGCAGGATGTTTCTCACCATCTCCAATAACCATGATTTGTTCAATAAATCTAGACTCTTTAAAGGTGTTTTCCATTAGTTGTGGAGCCACATACTTGCCGCCTGATGTCTTGAACATTTCCTTTTTGCGATCTGTAATCCGCAAAAATCCATCTTTGTCGATTTCTCCAATATCGCCAGTGTGAAACCATCCTTCAGAATCAATAACCTCCGCTGTTTTTTCGGGTTGTTTATAGTATCCGAGCATAAGATTGGGTCCTTTAGATAGAATTTCCCCGTCTGCTGCAATTTTTACTTGAACGTGATCAATGGGTTTACCCACATAGCCGATGCGTTTTTCCTTCATTGAAGCTCCATTCACCGATATTACAGGTGACGTTTCTGTAAGGCCGTAGCCTTCTTGAATATTGATTCCAGCCGCAATAAAAATCCGTGCTATTCTAGGATTCAAGGCCGCACTGCCAGAGCAAATGGCCGTTACATTTCCGCCTAAAGCTTCTTGCCACTTACTGAATATCAATTTTCTAGCAATGCCAAGTTGGAAGTTATAAAAGGCACTTCCGCCTTGAGTATCAAATTTCTCAGCCAAGCCAACTGCCCAAAAGAAAAGTGCTTTCTTGACTCCAGTTAGCTCCGATCCTTTTATCATGATTTTATCAAAAACCTTTTCCAACAAACGAGGAACCGCAGTAAAGATGTGGGGTTTCACTTCCTTAATATCATCTCCCACTGTTTCTAGTGATTGACCAAAATAAATTGGAATGCCCTTGCGGCAGTATAGATAGATCAGCATTCGCTCATAGATATGACATACTGGCAAGAAGCTCAAGGCCCAAGCACCACCGGTTACCGGAATTCGATCATCGCAATCAATGGCATTACTAGCAACATTGGTATGACTAAGCATCACTCCCTTAGGCACGCCCGTTGTACCAGAAGTGTAAATAAGCGTAGCTAAATCGCCGCCTTTTACAGACTGCATTCTTTCTTTCAGTAAGGCTTGATGGCCACTCTTCGCTCCAAGATCTAGAACCTCTGTCCAATTGGGCGCTCCCTCCACATTCAAAAAGGTAAATACCTTTTCTAATTGTGGACATCTATCTTTTATGCTCATGACCTTTTGGTATAAGTCTGCATTTGACACAAAGCAAAAACGCGCTTCGCAATCATTTAAGATATAGGCATAATCCTCTTCGGAAATAGTTGGATAAATGGGTACATCAACCGCACCACACTGCAATACGCCAATGTCGGTTACATTCCATTCATATCTATTGTTGTGACTAATAATGGCTACTTTTTCGCCTGCCTTCAGGCCTATTTCCAATAGACCCAAACTAAATTGGTCTGATAGCGCTACATATTCAGCAGAAGAAATCGTCTTCCATTTACCATCTATTTTAGTGGCTAAAGAGACATCTAAAGGATGGTTTGCCAGTTGGAATCGAGGGAAATCGAAAAGGCGTTTTATATCTTTCTGTTCCATTGTATGCTTATAACTATTGATTAAGACGGACTACTCAGGTTTTTGTTCAAAAACACGGCTACCCAAAGACCAAGTCTGAAGCACTTTTGCTTCTGCTAAGTCCTGCAAATTACAATTCATAATGTCTATATCCAACACGGTTAAGTCGGCAAATTTCCCAACGGTAATACTGCCTGTTTCATCTTCCTGAAAACTAGCAAAAGCGGCATCCAGAGTCATTCCTTTTAGGGCTTCTTCTCTACTCAAAGCCTCAGAAATTCTGAATCCATCCACTGGCTCTCCATCTGAATTTCTTCTACTAACGGCAGCGTAAAACGTCATCATTGGGTTAATTCCTTCTACCGGAAAATCGGTTCCAAGTGGTAAAACCGGACTAAAATTCAAAAACGATTTTGCTCTATAAGCCCACTCTAAACGCTCTTTTCCCAAACGGCTTTCTGCCCAAGACATATCGCTTGTAGCGTGTGTGGGTTGGATGGATGGAAGCACAGATAAGCTTTTAAAATAAGGGAGATCTCTGTCTGCTATTACCTGAGAATGTTCTATTCTCCATCTCTTATCATTGCCAGGCTCTAAAATTCTACCAAAAGCCAAGAATGCCGCATGGGCGGAAGAATCGCCAATAGAATGCACGCAAGCTTGAAAACCTGCTCGATCTATTTTATCCAGTTTTGCAACAAATTCCTCCATAGCTTGAAGGCTGTATCCATAATGTCCTTCTTTATCGCTGTAAGGCTTAGACAGGAGTGCACCTCTAGAACCTAAAGCCCCATCGTAGTAAAACTTGAAGGCTTGTACTTTAAAGTTTTCTCGATCAATTTTTCCATTTTTCAGGAAGTATGAAAAGCTACTTTCCACATCGGAAGCCATGCAGTATAAAGGTATCTTCAATGCATTCTTTGAGTAAAACCGATCAAGCATGAGCAACTCATTTGTGTCTAAGCCCGCATCGGTTAGTCTAGTAATTCCGAGGCTAAAACAGAGTTGTTCTGCCTGCTGTAAGGATTCGAGATAATACTCTGGCTTAGGCCTAGCTGGTGGAACTAAGTTTTGGGCATTTTCATTTAATATACCTGTAACCCATCCCTCTTTAACCTCTAGCAATTCCGAAGTAGGCATGCCATCAATCAGAAGTCCATATTCTTTCATGGCTGCTTCATTTAAGAGTAGCGCATGGCCATCAATTCTTCTTAAAACAACCGGCATTGTTGGAAAAAGGCTATCCAATTGAAGGCGATTGGGCATTTCTTTAGAAGACCACATATTCTGATCCCAACCCCATCCATCTAAACGATCTAATTCTTTTCCTTCTTTTTTAAACTCTGTATACCAATTAATTAAGAGATCCACCATATGATCTTGATCAGAGCTTGAGCGTAAATCTGCACTCATTAGAACCAAGGCTAGCCCAGTAAAATGGCAATGTGCATCATTAAAACCCGGATATACATAGGCTGCATTGAGATCTTCTTGTTCTGTAAAAACATAGGTTGATCGAAGGTCATTCTCCAATCCAACGGCCACAATTTTGCCTTCATGTATGGCTAAGGCATCAGCCCAAACTTGGTTGGCCAAATAAATATTTGCATTAAAAAGCAAGGTGTCTACCTCTTGTTTTTTGGTGCAACTAATGAAGAGCATGGCGCAAAGAAGGCTATAAACAAGGCGGTTGATTCTTTTACTTTTTAAATCTATCAAGGGAAATGCTTTTTGACTTTTGGATGTGGAAAATACAATAAAGTTGAGTTCAATGTAGAAAAGTCATTTCAGCTTAAATTTGGGTCTGTAGTTCCTCTCTTTATCCTCGCATGAAATAGTTTTGAAGGTTAAACGTATCTCTCTGCATAATCAATAAAGTCATCTATGAGAATTTGTCTTTTGCTATTGTTTATAGCCTTCCAACTTATGCTGAATGCCCAAGAAGGAGCCATGTCGTCAGACCGACCAGGAAGTACCTATTCCACTGCTCCTTTAAACAAAGGTGAATTTCAAATACAGGCCGGATTGAGCTACAACTACATTTCAGATGAGACTAGTCCGCTATTTATAAAATCTTCTCGAAACATATTTCAACCTACTGTTAATCTGCGGTATGGATTATTTGAAAAACTCGAATTAGAGTGTTCTCTCCCCCAACAATTAGAGTTTGTTTCAATAACTGATCTCATTGGAGAGCGCAACAATTTCAATTATTTAAACGGAGTAGGGATTTTTTCGCGAGTAGCCCTTTTGAGGGAAAACGAAAAGGGATGGAGTATGGGAACACGTTTTGGATTTCAGTATGATTCTTTTAGCCGATTGGGAACTACGGCCAATGTAGATCTGAGTGCTCAGAAGAACTTCACCAACGGATTAGGAGTTAGCAGCACCTTATCCTATTTTCACCTATTTGAAAATGAATTGTTTCCAAATTCACAATGGCTTCAATTTGCCCTTAATGCGAATTATGGCCTTGCGGGAAAGATAAATGTATACTTAGACGTTTCAAGCTCCTTTGACTTAGACCGCTTAAGCTCGGAGGAAGATATTTATTGGAGCAATTATGCATTAAGCACTGGTTTACAATACATAATCAATCCAAACCTAGTTCTAGACGCAGGCCTTGGCATTGGCATAAACAATACCGAACAAGTTAATCCGGATACGGAAATGAATCAGATAGCTAGTGGAAGCTCCTTTTTTCTCAGCTCAGTTGGTGTCAGCTACCGATTTTAATTTTTAATCAGAAAGTTTTTTAGAACCAAAAAAATAGCTTTTGTTTGTAGTACTGAGCAATTAGAACTATAATTTGCACAGAACTTATTGGAATTTACCGTGTTTGATCATAAATTCTCCTTTTCTGTGAGAAATGATTCAAACAGTTACAATCCAAAAGTATATGTTTGCCAAATCTTCAATTTAGTAAAAAATGCAACTGGTTAAAAACAAACAGGATTTAATTGACAACATCATTACTTTCGAAACATACTTGTCGAAAGGAAGTCCTGAAGAAGTAGAATTCGCTCGAAATCACATTCATTTAGGCAAGTGGCTTTGCGTTTATAAAGTGAATGGTGAAAATCATTTTGCTCCAGGCGACTTTGTAGCCTACGTAAAGAACACCATGAAAACAGCTCTTGCGAATGCCAATAAGGAAACAAAAGATACACGCCCCGCAATTGACAAAATAGCAGGCAACTCGTTTGAAAACAAGACGATAGAAATAAAGTACAAAGAGTTTCTTGACTCATTGGACATAAAGATCAATGATGGACCAAGAAAATATTGGAGACTACGAGATGTTCGTGGAAAATATCTGGACTTAGATATGTAGCCTAATTGGCGTTTATCTTTAAAGCAAAGAGCAAGAGGTATTCTGAATTAGAATTTCCATCTTGTTCTTTGCTTTTTTTATTTCCCTATCTGTCTTTTGTCCGCCTAAGTATCGCTAGGATAATTATTGTGAGGCAAACAATAGCAACTATCTGAACCATACTTTTAGGCTTTTAAATCATTTTGAAGAGCAGAGTTATAAATAGCCGCGTACTCTTCTACCATTCCCCACTCCTGATCATCTACGCGAATACTTCCCTTAGTAACGTGGCCTAGAAGGTCAAATTCTACTCCGTTTAGCATCATATGGTCTAAGAAAGAATCTTCTTTTTCAGGATTTACACTTACGACAATTCTGCTTTGGGCTTCTCCGAATAAGAACGCATCCATGCGAACAGAATCATCGGAGGTAATATCAAATCCTAAATTAGAATGCATTGCTTTTTCCATAAGGCAAACAAACAGACCCCCTTCACTTACATCGTGTGCTGAGGAAAGAATTCCTGCGCGAATCATCATTCTCAATTGTTCTTGATTGGCTAACTCCTCCTCCAAACTAAAATAAGGAACTGGAGATTCATTCACACCCGCAAAATGCACGAGATATTGAGAAGAAGAAATATCGTTATGACTGCTGCCTATCATATAGATTAAATCTCCTTTTTGTTTAAAAGGGATGGATGTACAGTGCGACTTATCCTCTATAATTCCGAGCATACCAATGGTTGGCGTAGGAAATACAGGCTCGGTACGGTCTTTTAAAACTGTCTGATTGTAGAAGCTCACATTTCCACCTGTAACGGGAGTATTAAAGGCCTCACAAGCCTTCCCCATTCCCTTAATTGCGCCTACAAATTGCCAGTATACCTCTGGATTGTATGGATTTCCAAAGTTTAAGCAATTGGTAACTGCCGATGGAACTCCACCGCTGCAGCTAATATTGCGTGCCGCCTCTGCAACGGCAATCATAGTACCTACTTCTGGATTAGCGTGTACATATCTAGAATTGCAATCAACCGTCATTGCCAATGCTCTATTGCTGCCTTTTAGATTTACAATGGCGGCATCGGAGGGATTATTGGTATTCATATTCACAGTGCCTACCATAGAATCGTATTGTTCAAAGATGAACCGCTTGGATGCAATATTGGGTAGAGCCATCATCTTTTTGGCTAAATCCTTTATATCTGTGGGTTCGGCAACCGATTGAATATCGAAATTTTGATATTCCTTAAAATAGGCTGGCTCTCTAAATTCTCTATAATACACCGGGGCACCTCCACCTAATACTAAGCTCTCTGCTGGAACTTGGGCAATGTTTTCACCATGCCACATGAACTCAATCTCTCCTCCATCTGTAACCTCTCCTATTTGCACGCAGTGTATATCCCATTTCCTAAAAATGGCCTCCACCTCTGCTTCTCTGCCTTTTTTAACAACAGCCAACATTCTCTCTTGGCTTTCGCTCAACAAAATCTCCCAGGGCTGCATATCGCTCTGACGAAGGGGTACTTTATCTAAGTTGATGCGCATTCCACATCCACCACCGGCGCTCATCTCACTAGTAGAGCAGGTAATACCTGCTGCTCCCATATCCTGCATACCCACCAAAGCGTCAGTCTTGGCCAATTCCATGGTTGCCTCAAGTAGAAGCTTCTCTTGAAATGGATCGCCTACCTGAACGGCTGGAATGTCATTTGCGCTGTCTTCATTTAAATCTTTTGAGGCAAAAGAGGCCCCATGTATACCATCCTTACCTGTTGCAGATCCAATAATATACACCGGATTTCCTGTTCCGCTGGCCTTAGCACGAATGATATTCTTCGTTTCAATAATCCCAGCCGAAAAGGCATTTACCAAAGGATTCTGACCATAGCACTCATCAAAATAGGTCTCGCCACCTACCGTAGGAATGCCAAAAGAATTTCCATAGCTGCTAATTCCTTTTACTACTCCTTTTACCAACCATTGTGTTCTTTTATCCTTTGGATCTCCAAATCGCAAGCTGTTTAATTGGGCAATAGGACGCGCACCCATTGTGAAAATATCTCTATTGATACCTCCCACACCAGTAGCGGCTCCTTGAAAAGGCTCAAGAGCGGAAGGATGATTGTGCGACTCTATTTTGAAAGCACAACCCAATCCATCTCCAATATCTACCAAACCCGCATTTTCTTCGCCCGCCTTTACAAGCATGTGTGGACCATCTTTTGGCAAAGATTTGAGCCAAACTATTGAGTTCTTATACGAACAATGCTCGCTCCACATTGCACTGTAAATAGACAATTCTGTAAAGTTTGGCATTCGGCCAAGCACCGCTTGGATCTTTTCAAATTCTTCAGGAAGAAGTCCAAGACTTTTAGCAGACTCTATGTTTACGATTGGGGTAGTTTGATGCACGCTCATTGAAATAAGAATATGCACAAAAATAGGTCCTATAAACGGAATATGAATAGAATAATGAAGCTTTGTAAACAGCTTTTCAGCGAAGACACAACCTAAATTCTATTCATAACATAGTGCAATAACTTGAATTAAGTGAAGGGATTAATTGTACTTCTTTTTTTCAATGTTATAACACCGTATTGGAGGATTTGTATATATTTGTTTAAACATTAAAAAAATCGACATGACAAAATGGGTAATCGATCCGAGCCATTCGGAGGTTCAGTTTAAAGTTAGACATATGATGGTTTCAAACGTAACGGGCCATTTTACTGCATTTCAATCGAGCTTTGAGAGTTCTACAGATAGCTTCGATAAGGCAGAATTTGAGTTCATAGCAGAGATTGCAAGTATTGATACTCGAAATACCGATAGGGACAACCACTTAAAATCGGCCGATTTCTTTGACGCTGTTCAATACCCATATTTACGCTTCCAGTCTACTTCTTTTAATTTGAATGGGAATGACATAATGCTCAAGGGAGAAATTGAAATCAGAGGAAAGCGCCTTCCAATTGAATTGCACGGAGAATACAACGGGCAAGCGGTCGATCCTTATGGACAAACCAAAGCAGGATTTGAGCTCAGCGGCAAGATCAGTCGCAAAGAGTTTGGTCTAAACTGGAACGCCATTACCGAAGCCGGATCAATTGTGGTGGGTGACGATGTGAAAATTCAGATCAGCGCTCAGTACATAAAAAAGTAAGTAAAGACCAAGAAGGAACTTGGATGCGCTCATTCAAGTTCCTTTTTCATTTTGATAAACAAAAAAAGGAAGCGTATCTATTTCTTTGGTTTTGTACCTTCGTTAAAAACCAAGCACATGGCCGCCAAGCAATCGAAATTAAAGTGGATTTTAGGTATAGGAGTAGTTGCCGCTTTAATTGGTGCGGCCACAGCCTATTATCAATTCAACAAACCGCATAGGGATCCAAGTCAAGAAGAAGCGAACACGCATATTTCCGCTGTAGACTTAAAGCAAGAGTTTATTAGCAATGCCGATATGGCACTTGAAAAATACATAGACAAAGTAATTGCTGTAAGGGGAAGCGTTACCGAAATTTCAGATGAAGCCATCATTCTATCCGATGCAGTCTACTGTGTTTTTGAATCGAAGACAGATGGAAGCCTAGAATCTGAAATAGTTGTAAAAGGAAGGGTAGTGAGTTACGACGAACTATTTGAGCAAGTTAGACTTGACTTTTGTACTCTTCAGCCATGATCTTTTTGAAAGGCTTTTTCAGTGTTTGAAGTACAATCAGTGCTAGGATAAAAAATATACTGAGAGCCAATGCGCCAAAACGCATACCTCCAGACCATTGGGTTAAAATTCCGAACAGGGCAGTACCTGTTACAATGGCAAATTTTTCAGCTACTTCCATAAAGGAAAAATAAGATGTGTGCTCTTGATCGGGAGGAAGTAGTTTTGAAAAGGTAGATCGACTCAACGATTGAGTTCCGCCCATCACCCATCCAACCAAAGCCGCTAAAGCATAGAATTTATAGTGAACAATGGGGTCTTCTGGTCTAAGCACAAAAGCGCCAATACAAACACCAACCCAAACTGCAACAGACAACATTAGAGCAGGAATGTTTCCCCATTTGCCGGAAAGCCATCCAAAAAAAGTAGCGCCTCCAATTCCGATGATTTGAATCAGTAATATGGTACCAATTAATTGTCCGCTTTCCAATCCCAACTCTTCTGAACCGTACAAACTGGCAATTAATATAATGGTCTGAACACCAATGCTAAATAAGAAGTAGGCAAGAATATACCTTCGGGAAAATGGGATTTTATTCAGCTCAAAATAAGTGAGCTTTAATCTGTTGTAGGCCAATTTAAAAGCGTTTCCTTTTAGCCTTTTACCTCCTCCTATATCGGCAGGCAGCTTTCTCAGAGTAAACTGTGAAAAACCCATCCACCAAAGTCCAACAAGAACAAAGCTAAATCGGAAGGCCATCTTTTTACCTTCATCAGAAGTTTGAGAAAGAATCAAGGCTAGGCAAGCCAGCAACAAAATAGAAGAGCCCAAATAGCCCAAAGAAAAGCCGCGCGCACTTATTCTATCTTGATCTTTCTTTTCTGCTATTTCTGGCAAATAGGCATTGTAAAAAACAAGACTGCTCCAAAACCCGATGCTAGCCAAATAGATCAGTACTAGCCCTAGCCAGAG
>CALCFH010000178.1 GCA_937900215.1 uncultured Cryomorphaceae bacterium | reverse complement strand
AGGTTTCCATATCCGTTAGGTTTAGATTGGTTAAGGCATTGGATAAGAATGTCAGGAAGGCATTTCCAATGGAGTGCCAGAAGAACAAGATTCTATGTGCATTTCCACCCATAAATCGTGAGCCATAGACCACATCTGCATGTCCGTCTAAAACGGGTTTAAGCAATATGTTGTATTCCTTCGGATCGTATTCTAAATCGGCATCTTGAATAACCACAAAATCGCCTTTGGCCTTTTCAATGCCCGTATGCAGTGCAGCACCCTTGCCTTTGTTTACTTCGTGTGCGAAGTATTGAATGGCTAAAGTGGGATTTGCTTGGATATAGGTTTGTATTGCACCTTCGGTATTGTCTGAGGAACAATCGTTTACAATAATTATTTCTCTTTCAAGATTTCCTATAAGATCAACAGCTTTGATTTTGTCGAGGATAAGGTGGATGGTTTTTTCCTCGTTATAGGCCGGAATTACAATCGATAAACGCAAGGGAAGTAAATTAATGTCCAAAGGTACATAATCAGATATTCTCAAAAGAAGGGCTAAATCTCTTTTCTTTGCAACAAACCTTAGATGAATTATGGAGTCAATTTTTAATGGAAAAGGCTTTTTAGGCAAGCTTGAAGACAAGATTGCCGGAATGAAGTGGGATGTTTGGATAGTTACAGGTATTTCATTCCTGATTGCTTTTTTACTCTATGACTTTAAAGTAAGCGAAGGGGGAGATGATTCTGCCTATATATTCAGAGCCTACGACCTCATTCATCAAGGCACCTTCCCATCCTTTCAAGGGCCTTTGTACCCTATGTTTTTGGCAGTGATCATTGCCATTTTCGGATTGAAGATTCAGTTGTTGAAGATCAGTTCGCTTATTTGTATGGTTCTCTTCTTCTTCCTCACTTACAAGCTGTTGAAGAATAGGGTGCCAAAGGTAGCCTTACTCGGTAGCCTGTTGATTGCGGCTCTAAGCCCCATGTTCATGTATTTCTCTTCTCAGACGTATTCAGAGGTATTCTATCTCTGCATTCAGACCGGAATGATTGTCTATTTCTTAAAGTATTATTCAGAAAACACATCCAACCCAAATTGGAAAGTGCACCTCATTATGGCTTTGTGGATTTGGTTGATCGGAAATACCCGAACGGTTGGATATGCTGCTTTACCCGCTATTTGGCTCTTTTTAGCCTCAAACAAAGACTGGAAATCCATTGCATGGATAACAGCCAGCTTCGCGGGAGTATTCGCTGTATTGCATTTCATAAAGTCATTAATTTGGAGTAGCGGTGAGATGCAGTTTGCCAGCCAGGGGAGTACCCTATTATTGAAAGATCCATACTCGCCTACCAATGGCAATGAAGATTTAATGGGTTTTGTAGAGCGCTTTGGAAGAAATGCAGAGCTCTATTTGAGCAAGCACTATATGAAGTTTCTAGGATTAAAAGATGCTTTGAATAACGACACATCTCTTGTTGTAACCCTGAGTATTGTTTTCCTTCTGGTTGGTACCTTGATTTACACTTGGAAAAAGAATGCAGCCCTTCGTTTCATCAATCTTTTGATTCTGGCTAGTGTAGGTCTAACCTTGTTGGCAGTTCAAACCCGCTGGGATCAGTTTAGACTTATAGCGCCTTATTTGCCCTTTATTAGCTTAATTATTTTAAGCGGATTAACCTATTTATCTGCTGATAAGCGATTTGGATTCCTTCAATTCGCAATACCCATTGTTGCGGGTATATTGGCATTAGGAGTGTTTTCTAAAGGGAAGGCAGAGATTTCTGAGAAGCAGTCTGAATTTAAGAAGGCTATGGCAGGCGATGTCTTGGCGGGATACACACCCGACTGGCAGAGCTTTATACAGATGAGTGAATATGCAGCTCAATATGCTCCAGACAGTGTAATGATAGCTTCTCGAAAGGCTGGAATTAGTTTTATCTACGGAAAGCGAAAGTTCAAAGGAATTACACGACTTCCTTTTACTCATAGAGATAGTATAGATTGGAATGCTTCCCAATGGATGATAACGGATGGCAATACGCTAGAACAAGATTTAAATAAACTGGGTCTTACTAGAAAGTCCATTCAGGCGTTGGTCTTCGGCGAAGCACCCAAAGAAACAGAACAGGCAAAAGGACAGTTTTATATACTCTTAAAAGTAGATCAACAGACTGTTTCCATGGCAGATAGCTTAAATATTAAGCATTGGACCGATGTGAATGCCTTCTTAGATGTTTATACTGAATTGAATTTGGCCGAACCCGATCGAATGGTGCAGATATTAAAAGACGATAGAATTAAGTATGTGATTATGGCCAATTTGCGCAGAAATCCACTTCAAAAAACCGAATTCACTATCAATACCATTAGTCGTTTTCTCTACTATATTCAAATGAAATATCCGGGAGCATTTCGAGCGGTTCACAGCATCGGAAGCTCGGAGCCAGCCCAATTGGTGGAAGTGAATTTTCAAGCATTTAAGAACTGATATAGACCTATCTTAGCGCGTTAGAATTGAAGAAAATGGATTATTCCGTTCAGAAAAAAGAGTATTACCACAGTTTTTTCGAACGCACGGCGAGAAGCCGCGTTTCCTACAGAAAAAGGCATTCCTATTATTGGGATTCCATAACAGATTACATCAACTATTATGTTCGTGAAGACGATAGCATTCTTGAAGTAGGCTGTGGTACCGGAGAACTACTTGGTAGAATAGGAGGGCGAGAGAAAATGGGGATTGATTTCAGTCAGGCAATGATTGAGGGTGCAAAGGCACAGTTTCCTTCCATCCGCTTTGAAGAAATGGATGCCCACTGCTTGGAGATCGATCAAAAATTTGATCTGATCATACTCTCCAATTTGGTGGGAGTAGTGAACGACATAGAGCAGGTTTTTCGAGAACTGCACAAAGTCTGTCATGCGGAGACTAGGATAATAGTGTCGTATTACAATTTTGGATGGCAGCCGCTTATCAAATTATCTGAAAGCATCGGAATTAAGAAAATGGCGCCAGAGCAAAGCTGGTTGAGTAAGCACGACATTCAGAATCTATTGTATTTAGCAGGCTTTGAGGTATTTCGGCAGAATTCAGACTTACTACTTCCCTATAAGATTCCATTGGTTTCGCATGTCTTTAATAAGTATTTAGATAAATTCCCAGTTCTGAATACGATGGGGATTAATCAGTTTTTCTTCGCCAGACCAATACCAGAGAACGATTCTGAGGATTGGAAAGAAAAGTATTCAACCTCAGTAGTCATTCCAGCAAGGAATGAAAGTGGAAATATTGAAAATGCCATCCAACGCCTTCCGAAATTCGGAAAGCACCTTGAAATTATGTTCGTAGAAGGCAATTCTACAGACGATACATGGGAAGTTATCCAGCAAATGCAGGAGAAGTATAAGGATACCCACGACATCAAAATTCTTCGTCAAGATGGAAAAGGAAAAGGCGATGCAGTGCGCAAAGCCTATGCAGCTGCTACGGGAGATATTTTAATGATTCTGGATGCAGATTTGACCGTTCCGCCTGAAGAAATTCCTAAGTTTTACAATGCCCTTGCCTCAGGTAAGGGAGAGTTTATTAATGGATGTAGATTGGTATATCCTTTGGAGAAGGGAAGCATGCGGCCATTTAACATCATGGGAAATAAGTTTTTTAGCTACCTATTTTCTTGGTTAATGGAACAACCGGTAAAGGATACGCTTTGTGGTACCAAGGTGATGTTTAGAAAAGATTATCTAAAACTGATTGCCAATCGGAGTTATTTTGGAGAGTTCGATCCTTTTGGTGATTTCGATTTGCTTTTTGGATCCTATAAATTAAACCTCAAGATCATAGACTTGCCCATCCGCTATCAAGAGAGAACCTATGGGAGTACCAATATTTCTCGCTGGAAGCACGGAATGGTATTGCTTAGAATGTCTATGTATGCCATGCG
>CALCFH010000177.1 GCA_937900215.1 uncultured Cryomorphaceae bacterium | reverse complement strand
AACGCCATAGAACCACCGCAGCCTACTTGGGAGGTGGAATGGGAAGTGGACTTTATAAAAGTGTAGATGGAGGAGCCACATGGCAAGAGCTTAAAAACGGATTGCCAGCCAAACCCTATGGAAAAATTGGTTTGAGCATCTCTCCTCAAAAACCTGAAGTCTTGTTCGCTGCCATTGAGCTCAATCAAAGAGAAGGTGGTGTTTTCGTTTCTGAAAACAGCGGAGGCTCTTGGGAGAAACGCTCTTCTGCTGTATCGGGTGCTACGGGTCCTCATTACTACCAAGAACTTTACGCCAGCCCGCATCATTACAACCGCATTTACTTAATGGACTATCGAGTTCAAGTTTCGGATGATGGTGGAAGGAATTTCAGAAGGCTGGAAGAGAAAAATAAACATTCTGACAATCACGCCATGGCCTTCAGAGCCGATGACCCGAACTACATCTTAATGGGAACAGATGGCGGATTGTATGAAAGTCTAGATCTCGCCAAAAACTGGCGGTTTATTGCCAATATGCCCATCACCCAGTTCTACAAATTGGCAGTAGACGACAGCAAACCTTTTTACAAAGTCTATGGAGGAACCCAAGACAACAGTACCCAAGGAGGCCCTTCCAGAACCGATAATCTCCAAGGAATACAAAATTCAGATTGGCAGGTTGTACTCGATTGGGATGGGCATCAGCCTGCAGTTGAACCCGGTAATCCCAATGTGGTCTACGGTCAAAGGCAGGAAGGAACCTTAGCGAGAATCGATATGCGCAATGGGGAAGTAGCAGACATACAGCCCCAAGCTGCCCCCGGAGAACCCGCTGAACGCTTCAATTGGGACGCACCCATTTTCATCAGTCCGCACTCTCCTACCCGCTTGTATTTTGCTTCTCAGAGACTTTGGAAATCAGAAGACAGAGGCAATAGTTGGAAGGCCATTTCACCAGACTTAACCAAAAATCAGAACAGAATTGAGCTTCCCATAGGAGGGAAAACGCAGAGCTGGGACAATGCATGGGATTTATATGCAATGTCTAATTTCAACACCATTACCTCCATAGCCGAATCTCCAAAGCAAGAAGGACTGCTCTACATCGGCACCGATGATGGCTATATTCAGATTACAGAAAACGGTGGACAAGAATGGAAGAAAATAGAGGTGTCTTCCCTTCCTGGCGTTCCTGCAACCGCCTATGTGAACAATATAATGGCCGATTTATTTGATGCAAATATTGTTTATATCGCCCTAGA
>CALCFH010000176.1 GCA_937900215.1 uncultured Cryomorphaceae bacterium | reverse complement strand
TGCCCAGCCCAATAGTCCTGCTGCTAAGGCAAGAGAAGCAGCTTTTGTTTTAATTAAGGCCAGCAAGCGACAAGCCTATGTGGGCGAGCCCGTAGTGCTTGATTATATTTTATACTACTTAGAGGTAGACCAGCCTAGGGCTATTAAAGAACCTGAATTTAGAGGCTACTATATTCAGAAATTAGAGCTCGAAGACAAAGAGCGTTATGGTAAAGAGGTTGTGAATGGCATTCGGTACAATACCGCTATTCTGAACCGAGTTTTGGTTGTGCCTCAACTCTCCAATGCGAAGATTGAAGGAAATTTTGAGTGCACTATTCCCACGGTTATTCGCACCAATCGCCGCGATATTTTCGGCAGGCCTGTAGGAGAAATGTTCAATCAAGAGGTGTCGGTAGCCCCTCCATCCATTGAAGTAAAATCACTTCCAACCAAAGGCAAACCCGATTCTTTCAATGGTGCGGTTGGAAGCTTTACCTTGAAGGTTGACTTGAGTACTTCTGAAGTCCAGGCCGATGAAAGCATCAGCCTGCGTATGTCTATTCAGGGTCAAGGAAATCTTTCTATGATTGAATTTCCTGCCATTGAGTTTCCAAATGAATTTGAGGTTTTCGATCCCGTTGTGAAAGATGAGACCAGAATTGGTAGCAACGGAATGGGTGGAAAGAGGTACGTAGAATACCTCTTGGTTCCGCGTTACAGAGGTACCTATAAAATTCCTTCGGTGGATTGGTCTTATTTCGATCCCAAGAAGGAGCAGTACATCCAACTTCAAACTGCGGAACAAGAAATTATTGTAAAGGGAGGGGCTGCCTCACCTGGAAAAGTCAGTTCGAATATCGGCTCGACCGAAAAGCAAGGTGTGAGTGCCTTGGGAAAAGACATTCGCTTCATAGCTATGGAAACGGATTCGTGGAGTAAAAAGGGAGATCGTTCCAAAACCCTTTGGATGTGGATGAACATCATCCTTCCGATTTTAATTTTCATTATTCTTCTCATTATGCGTTCTTTCCAGAAAAAGAACCAACACAATTACTATGAGCGCGCGGCTTCAAAGGCGTATAGACTGGCAGTAAAGGAGATCGGAACGATGCAGTCGCTGGAAGACAAATCGGCTTCTACGCAAATAAATAAGATTTTAGAACAGTATCTCCAAAAGCGGTTTAGACTGCAAGCTTCTCAGATGGAAGCAGAGCAGATTGAGTTGAAACTCTCGCAACTGAAAGTAAATCCAGAAATAACAAAAGAATTGCTTCAACTTAGAACTGATATTCAAGTGATGCACTATTCCCCCATGTCTTCGAACCTGCAGATTAAAGATCGCTTGCTTCAACAACTTAAGAATTTAGAGGGTGCCCTGAAAATAATGCTCCTTGCCTTTTTCTTGAGCTTTGGATTTTCAAATTCACTTTTCGCACAACAGGCTGCTTTCGATTCGGCCAATGCATACTTTCAGCAACAAGAGTATAGAAAGGCCATTGTTGCTTACGATAGCTTATTGGCTGAGGGCTGGAATTCGGCGGATCTTTATTATAACCTTGGCAATGCTTACTTCCGCTCGGGTGAATTGGGAGAATCTATATGGGCCTACCGCATGGCTTTGAGTGTG
>CALCFH010000175.1 GCA_937900215.1 uncultured Cryomorphaceae bacterium | reverse complement strand
GATATTGTTGACTCTGCAGGGCTAGTAGCAAGCCATACAAAAGCTATTTTGGAAGCTCGTGGACTTCTTAGTCCTACCAAAAGACCAAGACACCATTTCTTTGTTTCCGATTATACTCAGGCCTTTGAAAAAAGTGCTAAGATGTTTTTTGGCAATAAAGTAAGTCTAACCGAGTCTAATTTTTGGGGATAGTTACTCTTCCTTAAACCAGGAAGAATACATTACGTAATTATTTGCAATCCTACTGATTTCTCCTTCAAATAAGCTCGGATCCACTTCTTTAACCTTTTTCGCAGGTACACCGGCATAAACGCTTCCACTTTTAACATGTGTGCCTTCTAACACTACTGCACCCGCTGCGATGATGCTCTTTGATTCCACTATGCATCCATCCATTACAATTGCACCCATGCCAATTAAAACATAATCCTCTATAGTGCAGCCATGTACCATAGCACTATGGCCAATAGAAACGTAATTACCAATCTGAGTAGCATGCTTCAAATAAGTGCAATGAATTACAGCATTGTCTTGGATATTAACCTGATCTCCTATACGAATAGAATTCACATCCCCTCTAATGACCGCATTAAACCAAACACTACAGCGCGCACCCATTACAACATCTCCAACAATTGTAGCGTTTTCTGCTAGATAACAATCTTCCCCCATTTCAGGAGTCTTGCCCTGTACTTCTTTTATCAATGCCATAGCTTAGGTATTACCTTTGTCAAAAGTCTGATTTTTTCATGGAGAATATTAAAAAGCTGTAACCATTTACGCTGAAAGCACACCAAATCCAATGGTGATGAAATTCGTTGCAAACAAAATGATCATTGAAGGGGATGCTCTAGAATATAAAAACATCGAAGAGGCCAAGGCTTCTCCGCTTGCCTATCAGCTTTTTCACTTCCCATTTATCAAAGAAGTCTTTATTTCTGGAAATTTCATAGCACTCGCCAAATTTGATGTTATTGCTTGGGAAGAAGTTTCTGCCGAACTGCGCGAATTTGTGCGAAACTGGCTTCATGAGGGCAAAAAAGTGGTAGATGAAAGTGTGAAAATCACAACAGAAACCATCTCTCAGCCAGAGAAAGAAAGCAATAAGATTGTCTTACCAGAATTTGAATCACTTGGCGAAATCGAACAAAGAATAGTTGAGATTCTGGATGAGTATGTGGCACCGGCTGTTTCGGCAGATGGGGGAATGATTCGTTTTATCTCCTACGAAGATAAAATTGTGAAAGTCTTACTCCAAGGTGCCTGCAGCGGTTGTCCTTCTTCCACGGCGACGCTAAAACAAGGTATTTCTGGTCTGCTTCAAAAAATGCTTCCGACTCTAGTAAAAGACGTTCAAGCCGTGAATGGCTAATCTATGATAGACACTCATTGTCATTTATACGCTGACGCATTTGATTTAGATCGGGAGGAGGTAGAGAAAGCTGCAAAGGAGATAGGGATTGAACACATACTACTTCCAAACATAGATATCGATTCCATAGAGGCTTTAATGAGTTTAAGAAATAGCGACTCGAACTTTTATCGCGCAATGATGGGGCTCCATCCTTGTTCTGTGAAGTCCAATGATTTTAAAGAGCAATTATCCACTATAAAAAAGCAGCTATTTAGAAATCCGACTGGATATTGTGCCGTAGGCGAAATTGGATTGGATCTTTACTGGGACAAATCAAGCTTAGATATTCAACAACAAGCCTTTAAGGAACAGATTGAATGGGCCAAAGAGTTAAATTTGCCTATTGCTGTTCATGTGAGAGAGGCCTTTGAACCACTGTTTGAAATTCTTGATGACTTTCATGATACAAAGCTAAAAGGAGTATTTCATTGCTTTAGCGGCACCCTAGAACAAGCCCATAAAGCGCTTGCATACTCAGGATTTTACTTGGGAATTGGCGGAGTTCTCACCTGCA
>CALCFH010000174.1 GCA_937900215.1 uncultured Cryomorphaceae bacterium | reverse complement strand
GTGCTCATTAAAGCAGCCAAAAGACCCGCTACTACTACTCCTCTTAATCCGGCTGGAAGTATTTGCATAGTTAAGGCTGGTAATGCGGCATCGTATTCTACAATGCCATTAGTAGTGGGAAGTACAAGGCTTCCTTTTTGGTATAGAGCGAAGGCCAAAACCCCAGGAATTACGAAAATAAAGAGTGGAAGCAATTTCAAGTAAGCTGCGAAAATGGTACCCTTACGCGCTTCTTTGATGTTTCTGGCCGATAGAACTCTTTGCACTATAAACTGATCTGTACACCAATACCACACGCCTAAAATAGGGGCACCAAAGAGTATTCCCGTCCACGGAAAATCCGCATCAGTCATAGGCCGCCAGAGGCTGAGATACCCATCTCCTACCGTAGAAGTAACTTCACCCCATCCTCCTAATTCATCTAGGCTATAGAGTGTTAGTCCAACTGCACCGATGAGAAAAATAAACATCTGAACCATATCGGTGTAGATCACCGCTTTTAATCCACCTAAAACAGTATAAATTCCGGTCGCCACTACGACCACTATGGCTCCAGTCCAAAAGTCTATTCCCAAGAGAGCAGTAAAGATGATACCGCCCGCAGCAATGGTCACGGAAATTTTAGTTAATACGTACGAGGCAATGGATACCCATGACAAATATCCTCTAGACCATTTATCGTATCTGTACTCTAAAAACTCAGGCATGGTAAACACCCCACTTTTTAGGTAGAAAGGAACAAAAACCCATCCGAGCACTAAAATGATAAGCCCTGCTAAGATTTCAAATTGAACCGCGGGAAAATCGCCCACTGCACCCGCTCCCGCTAATCCGACTAAATGTTCAGAGCCAATATTACTTGCAAACAAAGAGGCACCAATGGCAAACCAGCCCATATTTCGACCACCCAAAAAGTAGTCTTCTGAGGCTGTTTCATCACCCTTCTTCTTGCGATTCATGAAGAGTGCGACATAAATGATTAAAAGGAAATATCCTCCTATAATCGCTAAGTCTATAAATGGCAATCCGGCTTCATTCATTTTGTACGAATTAATTATTGGACATTTCTTGTTTCTTCCATTTCACCCATTCTCTTTGTTCTCCATTGGGATCGGCCGGATAGCTATAGAATGGAATATTTGCGTACCCAATTTTTCCATCTGGGTCAACAACCTTTACAAAGAGGCGATATCCTCCTTCTTTTTCTGGAACTATAACAACTGCGGTATTACCGCTTGCTCTTTTTAATTTGCCAGGAATACTCTGCAATGCTTCTTCTGCATCTCCGCCTGAACCCGTATTCGTCGCCTCAGGTAAAATAGCCCATTCAAAATCGAGTTTATCCCCATTTGGATCCTCGGCAATAACTTGAGCTTCAATTTTTTGGTCGGCAATAAAAACGAGTTTATCGCCTCCTTTTGCATCCGATCCATTTAAGGTTAGAGATTTAACAATCGGTGCTTGATTCTTAGGTAGAGACCCTTTCCAATTCCTTTGCAACTGATCTAAGGCTCTAGTAGGCCTACCTTGAGCGTCGAACAAGCCGTACCATGTTTCCGTAGTTTCTTGTTTCTGACCCCAGAGAAAGACATAACTCCCTAAACTTCCCTTGTCTTTATACTTTTCTATATAGTCTTTGTACCTATTATCATACGAGACTGCCTTCTCTTCACTCGTTTGCTCTAGGGGTGCTCCCCATGGAGTTTTGGCAACTTCCCAATGACCATTGGGCCCCCATTCGGTAATCATATAGGGCCCATCCCATCCAAATTTTCGGATGTTTTCTGGAACATTCCCAATGTCACCGTAGGTGTTTACGCAATAAATATCAATATCTGGCGCCTTTTCTTTTATTAAAGCAACCTCAAGTGAATCCAATCCGGCTGTAACGGTAGAGGTTGGATGGTTTGGATCTACGCGATGAATCATAGCAGCTATATCTTGAATTGCATCCCAAACCTGAGTGTTGGTATAGAACAGATCCACTTCATTGCCAATTCCCCAAAAAAGGATGGCAGGGTGATCTTTCAATTCGTTTACTATAGTGGTAAAATGAACGAGTTGTTTGCTAATCGCCTCAACATTATTGTAATCGAATCCATGGCGTTCATGACCAACCCAAAGACCCACCATAACGGTTAAGCCTTTTTCATGTGCTTCATCTAAGACCTTTCTAGCGTCTGCTGCACTCCATGTGCGAATAGAATTCCCGCCCATTTCCACTAAAACGTCTATCTGAGTATGACCACCCGCGCCCTTTACATAATAGGGTTCTCCTCCTCGTACAAGGATATCGTGACCATCCTTTTTCGCCAGCTCTACTTTAATGGCCTGGGCTTGCGCACTATTAAAAAGTGTTAAACCAAAAAGAAATAGTAGTAGGTGGCGTAAGTAGGTCATAGTTCGAAATTGAAGCCTTTATTCTTTAACTGCTCATATTTAACTGTGTCGAAACTGTACAGTCTCGCCGGTCTATGGGCTACATTGGTTTGCAACTCATTCAGGTCGATAAGCAAATTCATGCTTAATATTTTCTTTCTAAAATTGCCTTTGTCGAAGCTTTGATCAAGCACTGCTTCATACAATTTTTGAAGTTCATTCAAGGTGAATTTCAAGGGTAAAAGCTCAAAGCCGATTGGCTCTCTGCGGACTCTTACTCGTAATTTTTCTATTGCTTTTGCAAAAATTTCATCGTGGTCAAAGGCCAAGCCTTTGACATTGTCTGCATAATGCCAATTTATTTCATCGGCCCAAAAAGCAGGTTCTGCGTAGTAGTTCTCTATTCTTATAAGGGCCATATAAGAAACCGTAACGACGCGCCCTAAAGGATGGCGGTTTACATCGCCAAAGGATTTTATTTGCTGCATAAAAACATCTTGAAGACCTGTTAGGTCTTTCAAAACTCGAAAAGCAGCGGTTTCCAAGTTTTCATTAGGATACACCAAATCGCCTGGAATAGCCCATTTATGCTTAAATGGACTTGCACCCCGTTTGATGAGTAATATTTTTAGATTTTCACCATCAAAACCAAATACTACACAGTCTACAGATAATCCAAAATGAAAAAAATCGGTAAGCGGAATGAGATAATTAGGAGACCCATCTTCATTCGTCTCAATATTATTCTTCCTTTCGTCTAGTAAAATGGACTTTGCTAAAGCTTCAAAATCTTTTTTCATATGCTAATTTGATTGTCTTAAGTGAGAACCCATGCCGCCGAAACGGCATGGTTCAAACTACACTAACTAACCAATAATTTGTGTTTGTCTCACTGATTGCAAATCAATTTTTAAGGATGTACAACGCGTATTCTTTCAGAGAAAAGAGCACTGTTTGTAATCATTCTTAGAATGTAGATACCTTCTGTTAAATCGGCAGTATTAATTCCAATTGCGCGTCCATTGTTAGAACCTTGTTGACGTAAAACTACTTTTCCGTCTAAGCTCATCACCTCAACACTGTACTCTGTACCCAAAGCCAAAGGCAAGTCTACATTCACCATATCATTAGCTGGGTTTGGATAGAAACGGATGTCGTTTGCAGAAAACTCACCTAATCCAATTCCATCACATGTATTGCATGATCCCCAGCAAACAGCTGTAAGATTGGCATCTCCAGTGATGTCATAAGTACGATTAACAAAGGCACCATCAGTGAATGTACATGGATCGCCAGAGGTCAATTGCTCGTCAGCAGACCATCCATCTACAGTGAATTTGTATTGAATATTGCCCAGTGGCAAAGTCACAGTTAGCTCATAAATGCTGTCATTATTCGCATCCGTCATAATAGCACAACCACCACACCAGTTGTTGAAAGTACCGTTCAAATTAACATCTGTCCAAGTGCCTGTGTATTCAGACATATCCACTTTGAAAGTAATAGCCCCCTGAGTAGCTGTGCCACTGCATGGACCACAACTTCCCCAACAAACTGGACTAAAAGCAGTATCGCCTGCTATGGTGGCAACTCTATTTGTGAAACCAGAATTGGTAATTGTACATGGGTCGCCTGAAATCAGAGTCTCGCTATCTACGAAATTGTCTACTAAATACTTAAACTCGAAAGTGCTCACTGCTGCTTGCATATTAACGATACCCTCATAGATGTTATCGTTGTCTGGATCAGTGAGTAGATTACATGTACCGCACCAGTTGTTAAAAGTACCCGCCACTGCTACATCTGTGTAGGTTCCTGAGTAATCAGACATATCTACTTTAAAAGTAACATTCTTAGTCGTTGGCGAACCGCTGCAAGCATTGCAACTAGCCCAACAAACTACAGGAAGCACAATATTGCTATTTACGTTCAAAAGTCTATTCACAAAGGAACCAACTGTAATAGTACAAGGCGTCCCTGAAGTTAGATTCTCCTGTCCTGTCCAGTTGTCATGAGCAAATTTGTACTCGATATTACCTGGTTGGATAGAATCCACCGTTACTTCCCAGATATTGTTGCCATCTGGGTCGGCCATAGGGTGACATGTTGCCCCACACCAACCGTTGAAAGTTCCATTTACTTCTGGAGTAGTGAAACTTCCAGTGTAATCGGTCATATCAAGTTTAAAGGTTACAGAGTAGTACTGAGCACTAAGACCTAGCTGACTGATTAAAAACAAGAAGAATAGTTTTGTCTTCATAAAAGAGTGTTAATTATGAC
>CALCFH010000173.1 GCA_937900215.1 uncultured Cryomorphaceae bacterium | reverse complement strand
GCTTAGTCACATAGTTATAGAGTTCTTTTTGCCCTTGAATGGGGTTTTCAGTGCTTACATCTCTATATGGATTCATGTCTAAGTGGCTTTGTCTTCTGGCCTTTACGTTGTCTGACCATAGAATGTTGAAATGGTCCATCAACTGCTTTTGAATAGCCTTGCTGTAAATAGGTACAGTCACTTCTACACGGTAATCGATATTGCGATTCATTAAATCGGCCGAACCGATGTAGAATTTGGGATCCCCTCCATTTTCAAAGGCAAAAATGCGCGTATGCTCTAAATACTGATCTACAATGCTTATGGCTTCGATGTTCTCACTCAATCCTTTTTTTCCGGGAATGAGGCTGCAAATTCCTCGAACAATAAGCTTAATCTTAACGCCGTAACTGCTTGCTAAATAGAGCTTATCAATCATTGCAATGTCGGAAAGGCTATTCACCTTAATCCAGATTTGCGCCGATTTTCCAGCCCGTGCATTGGCAATTTCTGCATCAATGAGCTCATAAAACCTAGAGCGAGTAAAATGGGGCGAAACAATGAGGTGTTCGTAGGGCTTGACTAAGTAGTTGGCATCGAAGAAGTTGAAGAGTTGACATAGCTCTTTGGTAATTTTTTTATCGGAGGTTAGAAGGTGGTAATCTGTATAAAAGCGGGCGGTGGCTTCATTGAGGTTGCCGGTTCCAATAGCGGCGTAATCTCTAAAACTTTTACCTTCTTTTCTGCGGATGAGGCACACCTTCGAATGCACTTTTAATCCGCGTACCCCAAAAATAATGCGCACTCCTTCTTGCTCCAGCTCTTGGGTCCATCGGATATTATTGGCTTCATCAAATCGCGCTTGTAATTCGATCACCACGGTTACATCCTTTCCGTTTTTCGCCGCATTGATGAGGGCAGAAATAATACGCGATTTATCAGCCAATCGATATAAGGTAATCTTGATGCTGCTAACATCCGGATCGATGGCCGCCTCACGAAGAAAACGGATGTAATACGAAAAGGTATGATAGGGAAGGAAAAGCAAAACATCCTTCTTTCTCAAAACGCCAAGAATACTTCTATTAAGATCTAGATCAGGGTGGTAGAGGGGCTCTACTTGAGGGTAAACCAGAGAGGATCCACCCACATTGGGAAATTTGATGAAGTCTTTTTTGTTGTGATATCGTCCTCCTGCAATGAGGCTATCGAAATTGTCGAGATCCATGCGTTCTACCACGAACTGCAGTAAATCACTCGGTATTTCTTTGTCGTAGACCAGTCGAACCGGATCGCCCGATCTCCTGTGCTGCACGCCAAGGGTCATTTTCTCTAAGAAAGAGGTACTGATGTCATTGTCGAGATCCAATTCCGCATCGCGGGTGATTTTTATCGTATGTGCCTCAATTTGATCGAACTCAAAGATG
>CALCFH010000172.1 GCA_937900215.1 uncultured Cryomorphaceae bacterium | reverse complement strand
CACAACTTTAACGGCCATTACCATTACCGGACCCACAACGCTTATTGAAGATGCCGAGCACCCGAACATAGACCTGAACACCAATCAAATAGCAGCCTTTATTTGCAAGAGCCTCATTCCGCTAGGGCCCTTGGGGGAGAGCATCCCTATCTACATTGGCGATATTAGTGCACCCGTAATGACGCATATGGAGGAATGGCCAAGCACAGGTAACCTGGTGTATGCTGAGAATTTTGCCAATCCCAATATCTCTGGTGCATGTTTCCGACCCGATGTGGCCTTTGGAGCATTCAACTCATCTGCGCGTTTTTGGATTTATCCCACTTTTGACGAGGAAGACCCTTCAGGAAACTATGAATGGTGGACGAATTCGTTGGAATGCCGCTCAACTTCATTACAGTCCTCCTCCCAATTTCCAACCACACCGAACAATAAAACCCATTCGTTTTACGCCAACCCAAGTGCTGGACGAATTGCCACTTTTTCAACACCGAGTTTTGTAGACACGTATATGGCTACTCATTCAGCCAATACCCTTGCTAACCAGCAAGTGGATGCGTATTTTGGACAAAGCGCCCTCTTTACCAAGGTAGATTGGTTCAATCCCGATCCGTACTCGGCCATCAATCCAGCCATTGACTGGATCGCCGATCCCTATGTGAACATCGCATGGACAGCAGATGACAAAATCTTTACTGACGTACAAGACATTATTGTTGCGCAGTACAATCACAATGGAGTGCCCTACTTTCCGGGTGACTGGAGCCGAGCCAATATGATCACCCCAAAACAACAGCATATTGTCAGTATATCAGGTCTTGAAGTAGGGCGTGAAAACCCGAACGACCTATTTGGGTACTGCTGGGTAGATGATAACCGCTTCATCCGCTACAAATACAATGCTGCGACTATACAGGCACTCAAGCGCGGCAATAATGAAAACATTGCGTTTATCAGTCCCAACCCTGCCTATCATACGCTACTTATACAAAGCGCCCATGATGAAGCCTTACAGCGCGTAGTGGTCTATGACCTATTTGGAAAAAAGCTGACCGAGAAGCAGTCTATAGAATCCTCCTTTGAACTAAATATCTCCCATTGGCCAGCAGGTGTTTATTTAGTGGTAGTGAATGATGGGCAACCCCAACGACTTATTAAACTTTAAGGGTATGCGCTTGCGTCTTCATAGGCTCATCGGTTTAATCCTATGTATTTCATTAAGGGCAGGGGCGCAAACCCCTCCCTTTTTGCATGCAGGAGATCAGAGTTTATTGCATTTTAGTAACGGTAACTACTCCTTCACCTATCATGTGATGATGACGGGGAATGACCACAACCCTAATAATATTCTTTTTCTAGATGATACTTTAGTCGCCTATACATTAAACGGCCAACTATTTGATGCCAACCTCAATTTATATCCGGGGAATACTGCTTGGTTTCATTTTGGTGGTGCCGGGGGTCATAGCCAAGGAAAAGGCTACTTTTCGTATATGATCCCATTGAATAATCAGCAAGGCATGATTGTAAATTTAGGCCACTTATCTCCAGATCACAAGCTAATGTTTACAAAGTTTAATTGGCAGAATAAATCCGTGCTATTCAATAATGTTCCCAAGGAGAGTTTTATTGCTCATCTAGGCACAGGATGGCCTTATTATGACAGGACATTTCCTCTTTGGAAATCCAGTGAGGATAATCAGTATTACGGTATAGTAGCTGATACTGCATCGCATACGCAGCAAGTGCCCAATCTCAGCATGCATTACGCACTTTTTTCAATAGATATGAACGGCAACTACCATAAGCTTTGGGGAAGCTGGTCTCCCTATAGTAAGCTATTAATGAAACATCACCTTCGATTCAATCTCGTGGCAGGCTTCGAGATAAGCGTTCCAAATACTTCCGTTACAGTAACAAATGGCGATACTATGCTCACCAATCCTCCTCGTGCATTTATGACTTTAGACCATATTAATCCTATGGATACTATTTGGGATGAAATAATGAGAATCAGAGTACCCGTTGACCTATCTGCTAATTCTGTTACGGGACAACCATATTGGCTATCCTTCAATTTTAGAAATAATGTCATCGATTTTTTATTAAGCCCTTCGGCTCGTTTTTTATACACCATATACAAAAAAGTTAATGGCGAACACCGTCTAGTCCGCTATGATCTCAGCTTGGCAGACACAAACCAGATTTACCACCAAATGGAAACCCTTTACCACTTTCCGCCTTCAAACTGGTTGAATGGATGGAAACCATCTGCCCTCCAGTTCGGGCCTGATCATGAGATTCTGGTGGCCATGGACAGAACGGGTTCGCAAATTAACAGCTATCTCGGGCTTATCCCCTACCCCGATAGCACTATACATGGCTTTGACCCTTTCTTCCTCTCCAAAGGCAACTCGGATTTCGGCTACTTTTCCAACTATATGATCTCCGATACCCGCAAGCCTGAGTTCTCGCTCACCCACTGGTGTCAAGACTCGGTTTCGTTCCGTACCCGCTACACCGCTATGCTCGACAGTGTTCGCTGGGATTTTGGAGATCCTGCCTCGGGAGCTTCCAATTCCTCTAACCTCTTACATCCTTCTCATTCCTACTCCACCCATGGCAAATTCTTTGTCCAATGGAAAGGCTACCAATACGGCTTTGCCTCCGAATGGTCCGATACCGTTCAAGTACTTCCCGTTCCTGAAGTAAAACTCCCAGCCGATACCCTTCTTTGCACAGACGATATGCTTTTATTGGAAGTGCAACAAGGATTTCCTGCAAATTATCTCTGGCAAGATGGCTCTACCGATTCAGTTTATTTGGCCACCACGCCTGGAACCTACTGGGTGCAAATCAGCAGCGATTCCTGCGGCAGTGTAAGCGATACCTTGGTTTTGCGCTACACCCAAAAGCCCGAAATTAGCTTAAGAGACACCCTCTTGTGCGAAGAAGACTTTACCGTTCTTTCAGTCTCCGCTCCCTTAGCACAATACCAATGGAATACTGGAAGTACAGACTCTTCCATATACGCGGCTCAAATGGGCCTGTATTCGGTTATTGCTTCCAATCCCTGCGGAGCAGACACCGCCTTTGCCCGTATTGAAACCCGTCCCTGCGATTGTAAACTCTATATCCCACAGGCCTTTACGCCCGATGGAAATGGAAAAAACGAGCAGTTTAGCATTGTTTCCAACTGCAGCGATATGCGCTGGGAATTGATTGTCTACAACCGATGGGGAGAACCCATCGCCCAACTCAACCAAGAAAATCCCTTTTGGAACGGACAAAACAAAGGGCAAGCCGTACCGCCAGGTGTATACCAATACAGCCTGCGCTATCACTTCCCCGAAAGTCAGCCCGTGGGTTATTCTTTTGATAAAGTGCATTATGGGGAGATTGTTTTGATTCGATGAATCGTTTGAAGCTGCTATGAACTTGGTTTGTTGTCTTTAAAAGATCCTTGACAGCATTCTAAATTGTCTTGCAAATAGGAAATGCAGTAATAGATGCAGTAGAAGGCTTCCAACTCAAGCGTTTCAGTCCATCCTTCTAAATCTGGATTGCTAGTATCGAGATAGTTGCTTTGAAAGTACAAACGGTCTAGCACTAAACTACGGTTGGGCTGCGCATAGGGTTTGACTTCTAAGTTTACATACAATTCTTTATACCAAAGACCTATAAACAAGTCAAAGGCTAGTAAAGAAGTATTTCGCCAACTTTAGTTTCATTCAAAAAAAATCCCTCCAATTTCATGGAGGGATTGCTAAAAAACTCGTTGACGTGCTACTGCTTTATAATCTTTTGGGTCTTGAAACTTCCGCCTTCTGTATACCGCAAC
>CALCFH010000171.1 GCA_937900215.1 uncultured Cryomorphaceae bacterium | reverse complement strand
TATGTTGTTTTCATCGTATCCATAGAAAATCTGAGTTTTATCTATATCAACTGCTTCATTCTCTCTTTCCTTGCTTTGCAAAATCTGACCTCTGGCCGCCAATAATTGTCTGTTATTTCGAAGACCCATTTCCATGGCTTCCGTTAGATTAACTGCCTTTGTGGTTTGTGCATTAGAAACTTCTGGAAAGAGTATAAATGCCAATAGGATCGCTCCAATCCGTGATTTAGAAGCTTTCCATCTTTTAGTGTTGAGTAAATAGTAAAGAACCGGTAAAACAATAAGAGTGAGGAAGGTAGACGAGAGTAATCCACCTACAACCACAGTAGCAAGGGGACGTTGAACCTCGGCCCCAGCAGAAGTAGATAGGGCCATAGGTAAAAATCCGAGTGCTGCGGCCGAAGCAGTGAGCAGAACAGGACGTAATCTATTCTGGGTGCCTTGCAAAATTCTATCACTCAAACTTCCAATTCCTTCTTTATTCAATTTGTTAAATTCTTCAATTAGAACAATTCCGTTTAAAACAGCGATTCCAAACAAAGCTATAAATCCAATACCAGCGGAAATGCTAAATGGCATTGAGCGCAAACTAAGCAAGGCTATTCCACCCACAGCAGCTAAAGGAATGGTACTGTAAATTATAAGTGCCTGTTTAATAGAATTAAAGGCAAAATAAAGTAGAATTAAAATGAGTAATAAAGCCAAAGGAACTGCAAAAGCTAGACGCTGTTTAGCTGTTTGAAGATTCTCAAATTGGCCACCAAGTTCAATTGAATAACCAATAGGCAGTTCTATTTGATTGGATAGAATGGATTGTACATCGCCAACAACCGACTCTAAATCCCGATTTCTAACATTTACACTTACCACTACTCTTCTCTTTGTATTGTCTCTTGAGATTTTTGCAGGCGAACGTCTAAAGTCGATAGAGGCAAATTCTCTAAGTGGAAGGCTTTCACCATTTGGGAGGATAACAGGAGTATTTCTCAGAGCATCAATATCTTGTCTGTATTCTTCTTTGAAACGGAGCACCAAATCAAACTGTTTTTCTCCTTCAAAAATTCTTCCAGCAAGCTTTCCGGCAAAGCCAACAGAAACGATATCATTCAGATCAGATACATTTAGTCCGTATTGAGCCATTCTGTTCTTATCATATTGAACCTCCATTTGCGGCAGGCCTGCAATTTTCTCGACGGTAATATCTTCCGCCCCCTCTATACCACTAATTGCATTTTGAATTTCCAAAGCCTTTTCATAAAGGATATTCAAATCTTCACCAAATACTTTTATGGCTAGATCTGATTTAACCCCGGTTATGAGTTCATTGAATCGCATTTCTATTGGTTGAGTGAATTCATATTCAAGTCCAGGAATACGCATCAAGGCCAATTTAAAGGCATCGGCCAATGCATCTTTCGTTTTTGCAGTTTCCCAGAACTTTCGGGGCTTGAGCTTAATGATCACATCGCTTTCTTCTAAAGACATGGGATCTGTAGGAACTTCAGCAGCTCCAATTCGACTAACAACCTGCTCTACTTCAGGAAATTCCAATAAAATAGATTCAATTTTTGTGGTTATTTCCACAGTTTCACTCAGAGAAGTTCCAGACTTTAAAACAGGTTGAATAACAAAATCTCCTTCGTCGAGGGTTGGGATAAACTCTCCTCCCATTCTTGAAAATATCCAAGCAGAAAACATGAGAATACAGAATGCACCTGCTAATACGAGCTTATATCGATTTAAACTCCAAACCAAGGTCTTTCGATAGATGCCTTGGAGTGCAGATAGCATTCTAGAGGAAATATTGTTTTGAACTAATTGTGGCTTAATTACCAATGCCGACATAACCGGAACATAGGTAAAACAGAGAAAAATAGCGCCAATGAGAGCGAAGCAAAAAACTTCTGCCATGGGTTTAAACATCTTTCCTTCAATGCCAACCAGGCTTAAAACCGGAATAAAAACAATTAGAATTATTAACTGTCCGAAAACCGCAGAATGCATCATTCCGCTACTGGCAGTTGCTGTGAGTTCATTGATCTCAAGCAAGCGATCTTTCTTTGTTAAAGCCAAGAGATGTTGAGCGTTGCGATTCAAAGTAAATGAAACATACTCGACAATTATTACTGCCCCATCTATAATGATTCCAAAATCTATGGCGCCCAGACTCATCAAGTTCGCATCCACATCAAAGACATACATGAGTCCAATTGCGAAGAGTAAACAAAGCGGAATAGCCGATGCAACAACAAGTCCTGACCTCCAATTCCCCAACAAAAGAACCACAACAAAAATGACAACCAGACAGCCAAGAATTAGGTTCTCGGCAAGGGTAGAACTTGTTTTTGAGATTAATTCGCTTCTTTCCAGAAAGGGATTGATTCGTATTCCTTCGGGCAGAGTAGTTTGAATTTCATCCACCCGTTTCTTTACCGCTTCAATAACTTGGTTTGAATTTGCCCCTTTCAGCATCATAACCTGCCCCAAAACCTTTTCGCCTTCGGCATTGCCAGTGATTGCTCCAAAACGGTTGGCCTTTCCGAATTGAACCTGAGCAATATCTTTTATTCTAAGTACACCATGTGCATCTGAACGCACAATGAGATTTTCAATGTCATTGAGATCAAGCAATAAACCCTGAGCTCTAATGAAATAAGACTTTCCATTTTTCTCAATATAAGAACCTCCTACAACACCATTGTTTTCAGTCAAAGTCTTATAAACCTGATTCACTGATACTTTAGAGCTCTTAAGTCGATTTGGGATAAGTGCCACTTCGTACTGTTTCAACTCACCACCCCAAGTGTTGACTTCCACAACCCCAGGAATTCCAGACAATTGTCGCTTTACAATCCAGTCTTGGATGGTACGAATATCCATTAGAGAATAGTGCTCTTTATAGGCCTGATCAACCTCAATAGTATACTGATAAATTTCGCCTAAACCCGTTGTTACAGGTCCTATAAAAGGTGTGCCGAAGTTTTTTGGAATCTGTTCTTCAGCACTTTTAATTTTTTCAGCAATCAGTTGGCGAGGCAGATAGGTACCAAAATGATCTTCAAATACTACGGTAACAACGGATAATCCAAATTTTGAAATTGACCTAATCTCCTTTAC
>CALCFH010000170.1 GCA_937900215.1 uncultured Cryomorphaceae bacterium | reverse complement strand
CTTCATATTCCTTAAAGCAACTGAGGGGAGTACGCATACAGATACGCGCTACAAGCAGTACAAGACAGAAGCTGAGAAACTTGATATTCCAACGGGTGCGTATCACTTCTTTAGTTACTCAAGCGATGGTGCAAAGCAGGCTAGGCATTTCATTGCTACAGCCAAACTCAAGCCGGGAGATTTACTGCCGGTTTTAGATTGTGAATTCACAAACAAGATGGCCAGTAGAGAGAAGGTGACAAGAGAACTTATGAAGTTCATAAGAACCATTGAGGCCGAATTGGGTGTTAGCCCTATCATCTATTGTGAATGCGACTATTACTACAAATTTCTTAAAAATGAAGTGAGAGGGAGATGCCCATTATGGATATCTAATTTTCATAGAGAGCCAAGATGCAACTACGTATTCTGGCAGAAGACAGATAAGTTTCGACACCCATCATTTGCGGGTACGGTGGACTACAATAGTTTTAAGGGAGGTACTCAAGAATTAAAGAAGTATCAGCTGAAATGATTACTGCGATATTCCGAATAGTAGCTACCGGCCTACATGTTTTTGCAAAGCTGACAGGGCGAACATACCGCGAAGTGAATATTTTAGTGTATTACTTCATGGTTCCTTTAAGCTGGCTGGTAATGCTTGATCAGATTTTTGGATTCCACTATTTCAAAATTTCTTTCCTCCTAGTCTGCCTTGGTTTTTATCTCGGTTGCAGAGATTTCAAGTCATACTCGGATTGGCTGTTTGAAAAATCGGTGGTTTTTCTGAATCTATTCAATAAGATGGGAAGTAATTATGTATCGTCTTCGGTTTGGATATGCGTGGGCCTGCCGGTATTGACATATCTGGCTTTGGGGTATCTTCTGATTGTCAATTGGTAGTCTTTGAAACTTTCCTATTTGGATGTTCTAAGCTAAAAGCAGACTGCTAAAGGGATAGGATTAAGTGTCTATTTTTCATTCCTCACTAATTTTTTTTTGACAGAAATCACAAGGTTTGAATCCTACTTGGTGTATAGTTGTTATAGTCTCCGCTGCATCTCTCATAACACATTTATCAGCGTTACTACAGTGATGTAAACCGAAATTATGTCCTAGTTCGTGTACAGCTATTTTCTGCATGCTTTCCACGAACTGTTTTGTGCTTTTACAGTATTCTTTAGGTCTTACCGTTGAAACGATGCAGCTTGGCCCTGGCACATACCCGAGTCCGAATATTCCCCAACAGGTATATTTCGAAACAGGCTCTTTAACCTTCCCATCCTTACCTTTTTTATCGATACAAATATCCTCGCCAACTACCCCCACAACATAGTCTACCCCATCGGGTAGTTGATTTTTCATTAAACGTATAATCGTATCGGCTCTTACCCTTCCTCCTTTTGCATCAGTTCTTGCATTTTCAGGAATCTGTTTTGCCTCAAGTCGTTTGAATTCGCATGGATAGGCTCTTCGCAAGGCGGCCTCAATTGAA
>CALCFH010000169.1 GCA_937900215.1 uncultured Cryomorphaceae bacterium | reverse complement strand
CATGCTTATAAATGTTGGATATATCCAATACTTTTCTAGCTGGAATGCCTTCAATCAAGTCGAAGTTTAAGGTTGCTGAGAATCCGCTCGACCATCCTTGGTAGAAAATCTCAAACTCTACGCTGTCTTGCAATAGCATTTGGTAATCGGTTACATCCCAAACCAATTCATGAGTCCAGCTGGAATTGTAGCCATTCGAATTTTGCCTCATATATCCACCGTAGGGCGTAATCATCCTGCCCAACTCAATATGCTCTTTTACCTCTAACATATTCCAAATAGTATCAATTACCAAAGGACTTGTACTTATGGTATCGATAGAAGCCACAATGGAATCTCTAACACTGGTGGGCCTCAACAAACGTATAAGCACGGTATAATCCCAATCGCTGCATCCGGTGCTTGCGCAGCCGAGAGTGAAATTCATATTTACTCGATGGAAACTCTTTCCTGTGGTAGGAAAATAAGCCATGCTTTTATAGGCTTGATACCATGTCATATCCACGGCATCGTGGGCCTCTACTTTAAGGGTATCTCCAGGCGAAGCCAGGGCAGACAAGGTGAGAACAAAACTGAAAAGGGCATAAAAATACTTCATAACAAGGGGTTTAAAGTGAGTCTACATATTCTTGAAGATACTGAAAATCTGGAAGCAATACGCCATCCTTCGCTTCTGTGGCCCTCCAAAGAACGCCCTCAATATCGTTATTTAATAGGTGTGGAAGGATATTCTCCATGAATTCATTTCCAAAATCTTCAGAGGCATCCCGCGGCAATTCGCAGGGAAGATTGTCTACCGCCATTACTCCAATGGAGTTTTCAGAACCAAATGAAACTTCCAATCCAGTAGTTTTATCGTAGCCATAGACAGGATCTTCTATGGTGGAGGCTCTTAGGGTGGAAGCGATGGGACCATCGATATCACAGCTCACATCGGCAATCAATTTGATCTTAAACTTTTCGTCTTGAATGTCCTCAGCTGTTATAAACATTGGACTTTCATCGTCCCAATAATGACCTGAGATGTATAAATCTGCGGCATGGGTAAATGGCTTGAAAGCCGATTCAAATCCAACCGGATTGTCGTAGAACTCAGCCGTTCGGAAGGGTCTGCCATCTACGCGCTGTACATATTCTTTCACTGAAAGCTGGGTATAGCTCGGTTTGTTGAAGCTATGCATCAGAAAATCGTTCGAATCTACCGATTGAAGATTAAGAGCAGTCAGAATTTCAACAATTCCACCGGCCACTCTACCTCCACCCGTAATTACAATTTTCAAATCATTGGGAAGCTTCACCTTTTTGAGTTCAAGCGCCATCTCGTTCCTATCGAAAAGCCGATGGGCTGGACGAATATCGAATGTCTTGGTGAGCAGACCATAGGCCCGGATGCCATTGTAGGCGCCCACCACCCCAGCATACCTTCCAAAGCCAATGAGTCTTCTTCCATTTGCCTCGGCAAGCAGTTCGTAATCGATTAAGCGAATCTTCTTTTCAAGGATGGCCTTCAGCAATTTTCTATTGTACAATTGTTTCTTGAAAGTGTGGGAAAAGAAAAAATAGGTTTTAGAGGGAATGAGTTCGTCTGTCGGTACTTCTTTTACACCGAGCAAAACATCGCAATGAGCAACACTGTCTACTACCTCCACTCCGTAGTCTGTATACTCCGTATCCTCAAAGGTTCTGAACGGACTGCTTTGCACATAGATTTGAACAGCAGGGAATTGCTTCTGAATTTGAGCACATTGTGAAGGACTGAGGGCAACACGTTTATCTATGGGCTTTTTTCCTTCGCGTATGATTCCTATTAACATAGTGTTTGCGGGCATTTGGGGCGAAGATAGCGTATCTTTGCAGCATCATTTCACTTAGGGGCTGACCGGTTTAGACAGCAAGCCGAGGCGGAATGTAAGCATGTCGGGCCATGAGGATGTCGCCCGTTAATCCAATGCCTCGCACTTTTTAACTGGCGCAAATAACTACGCGCTTGCCGCCTAATCGAGCGATAGCCGATTAAGCTAATCTTGTACGAGGTACAAGAGCGAGCCATCTTCCGAAAGCCCCCGTCTAGTGGCGTTCGATCAGAAGGTGCAGCAAAACTGGACTGGAGGTAGGTTTGTTACGCGCCCACCTCAAGACAAAGTAACTAAGCGATATGTAGGTTGTTTGTGGCCGGCATAAAGCCGACAATTAAGTACAAAATAAACATGTAGAAAGCGTTGCGTATCCTTGTTTGGACGCGGGTTCGACTCCCGCCAGCTCCACATAGAAAAACCCGGATGGATAAATAATTTATCGTCCGGGTTGTTTTTTATAATTCAACTTGAGTATTACTTCTATCCAGGCTCATACATTGCAAGTACTTGAAGTAAGCCCTCAGAATAATTAAATAAGTCGTCCAAATTCGAAATTTCATGTTTCACCTCTTTTTTGG
>CALCFH010000168.1 GCA_937900215.1 uncultured Cryomorphaceae bacterium | reverse complement strand
TAAGACAGCCCAATTTGATAGAATGAGTTACTTCGCCAAATTTGGAGGAACCTTTACTTTTAGAACTGAAGAAAGCGTAGATCTTGCTCCCGAGCCCCTCGATGAAAACCTTCCAGATCGCTTTTTCACTCCTGCACAAGCCAACTTCCTCATTGGCGCAGGGGCAGAATATGCCATCGACGGTGGATCGGCCGTTTTCTTTGGAATCGATTATATGA
Organism: uncultured Cryomorphaceae bacterium; assembly: GCA_937900215.1. Taxonomy (GTDB): domain Bacteria; phylum Bacteroidota; class Bacteroidia; order Flavobacteriales; family Schleiferiaceae; genus RFXV01. The sequence goes on along the minus strand of CALCFH010000168.1, from coordinate 2,215 downwards.
TTGGTTTATCCGATGCCTTACACGAAAGCAATTGGGTGGGCAAAAGAGACAATTACAGATTGCAAGGATTGGTCTTTAACCTTGGCTTTATGTTCTAATGAATTGTAGCTCTCGACATTCTACTTTCTTCCTTTTTACTCTGGTATTTTTTTATTACACCTCAAGCTTCGCACAAAAGACCGAGATAACGGAGCACGATTGGCATTTCATTGTAGTAGACAAATCATACAGCACGGTATATAAAAAGATGTATCGCTGGATGGCTCCTTTGCACTATTCTGAGAATCATAAGTCTTTAGCTGGGGCAGTCGCAAAGGAGAACAAACGCAAAATCAGCAAGAAAAGAGAAGATGAAATGGCTACCCAAGCCGGAAAACTGCAATTCAGAATTGTTCCCACATCCAACCAACAAACTAAAGTGGCTTTTAAACAGCGGCAGACCGAATTCAAACCCATGAGCCAGCTAGAGTTAGATGCCTTTATAAAAGATCTTCAAATCTGGTTAATACAACAAGAATGAGTCGAGAAATGAAGCGCCTGAAAGCGGAAGAAACCATAGACTATATTGTAGAATGGCTTCGATCTTACGCCACAAAATCAGGAATGAACGGATTTGTAATTGGCATCAGTGGTGGGGTAGATTCTGCCCTTACTTCAAGTCTGTGCGCTAAAACTGGTCTGCCTACTCTTTGCGTTTCTATGCCTATACACCAAGCTGCCTCTCAGGTGAATAGAGCTCTAGAACACATCGAAAATTTAAAGCGTTCCTTTCCAAATACCCTTTCACATCAAGAAGTGGATCTTTCTGCAAGCTTTGAACTTTTACTTTCTGCCTTTCCAAAAGGCGGTCATTTAGAGCAAACTGAAATGGCTAAGGTGAACACCCGTGCGAGGTTGCGCATGACCAGTCTGTATTTTCTGGCTGCTGCTGAAAAAAGACTGGTTGCGGGCACAGGCAATAAAATAGAAGACTTTGGTGTGGGCTTTTATACCAAGTACGGCGACGGGGGAGTAGACCTCAGTCCGATTGCCGATTTAACAAAGACCGAGGTTTTCCAGCTGGCTGCTCAAATTGGAGTTCCACCAAGCATTTTGTCTGCAGCACCAACCGATGGTTTGTGGGGTGATGATAGAACCGATGAAGACCAAATAGGTGCTTCGTATCCTGAGCTAGAGTGGGCAATGGAAAGGCAAGAAAACAATCTGGGGATAGAGGGTTTAGAAGGAAGGCAAAAGGAAGTAATGGAAATCTACCTCCGATTAAACCGAGCCAATCAGCACAAAATCCAGCCCATTCCCGTTTGCATTCTACCTACTCATCTTCGAGCTTAAAGCGCAAATAGAAAAAACTGCCCTTCGAATCTGTCTCCAATTGTATGGCCAAGCCATGGCTTTCTGCGAGATCTTGAGCCAATAATAATCCCATTCCAGAACCCAACTCATCACTGGTTCCTTTGGTTGGAAGGTGATTGGATTTAGAAAATATTTTCTTAGCTGTATCTGGCTCTACTCCTCCCGCCTCATCTTTCACACCCACCTGCAGGTTTTTTCCATCTAACAAAGCCAACAAGTACAAATTACCCCCCTTCTTGGAGAACTTTACCGCATTTGAAAGCAAGTTTTGGAAAATCAGATGAAAGACCATGGCATCGGTTTTTATTAGCCAAGTTGGATTGCATTCTACTGCAACATTCAGATTCTTCCATTGGGCCTGAGGGCGGATAAAATCCATCTCATTCTCAAGCAATTCTATTAAGGGATGGTCTTCGCTGGTATCTCTTGTCTCTCCGTGTTGTGCTTTGGCCCATTGCATAAGTTGACTGAGGGTTTGCTGCATTTCGCCCAAACTTTGAGAAATTAGATTTAAGTGTGCGCGACTTTCAGTTTGATCTATTCGGTCTGGCATTTCAACCATTAACTCAACCATTTTATGATTGTAGTTCAAAGGACCCATAATATGATGGGTTAAGAGAGCCAATAATTTCGATTGACGAAAAGACTTTTCTGCCATTTCATCTCTTTCCAACTCTACTTTTAATCGCTCCTTTTTTAGTCTAGCTAGCTTTCCTCTTAGCAAAACCGAATAAATTACCACCCCAAGTATGACGGTAAAAGATGACACCAATAAAACAGATAAATACATTGTTTGAAAAAATTGAATTATTGCTCGGAGTCTATTTAAGCTCGCAATTATAGCTTGATTCGTTTAGATATC
>CALCFH010000167.1 GCA_937900215.1 uncultured Cryomorphaceae bacterium | reverse complement strand
TACTCCAGCAAGCTCTTCCCATGCCTTAACCAACTCTCTTTGCATAAGAGTACTCGCTTCTGGGTCTATGCCTTTTGAATGCATTTTTATAGCATCCTCTAGAATCTTAGAGTCGATATTTTGAATTTTAAGTCCGGTTTTTCTAAAAACTTCGGTTAAGACAAGCGGAAGAAAACTCAAGGCTTCGTGTTCTTCATCGGTAAAATCGTCGGCCAGATTGATGATAAAACCATAGAGATGAGGTTGTTCTTCACCCCAATTGAGAAGCATATCTAGTTTTTCTTGTGTATCCAAATGCTTAAACCAAGCTCGCACTTCTAGCATGGTAGGCGAATAATTCAAAAGAGGTTCTTCCATCTGCCAAAAGTAGACAAATGAAGCTTCTTTGAGGCGAAAAACGGAGAGAAGAAGGACGGATGGATTGAACTAAAAATAGAGCTATGTAAAATAACAAAGGCTCCTTGTGGGGAGCCTTTGAAACAGAATTGAAACCTTTAAATTTTAAACCTAACCTAAGAGAAAATCTGAAAAGAACGTAGTCTCTAATTCCTAAACCTTATTAAATGAACGTAAGCCAACAACTAAAGGTTGGGTATTTGATGTTTTTTTTCAGGTTATGTTTTATAAAACGTGGGGAGTCTACATTTATGATGTTAGAACACTTAATTTTGTGTTAAACCTAAAGAGCATGCATCTCGAGAAAAATGACCAAGAGGAAGCTGGAGCACCTTTAACTTCTTTGGAGTTCGCCATTAAACAAAAGCGATTTAAAGACGAATGGCAAAAAGCGTCTATAAATGTTATGTATACTGGCAATTGGTTAAAGAATAAGACATCTGATTTTTTGAAGCCTTTTGAACTTACAGCGCAACAGTTCAATGTGCTTCGGATTTTGAGAGGTCAGCATCCAGAAGGGATCACCACTATGGAAATTCGCAAAAGATTGCTTGATAAGATGTCTGATGCCTCTCGGATGGTAGATCGTTTAGAGAGAGATGGTTGGGTAAGCAAGCATAGAGACGATGTAGACAAGCGTTTGGTATCTGTAGTTATTTCAGAGAAAGGATTAAAGTGCTTGGCTCAGATAGATACTCTTGAGAATCGTATGCATGCCAGCTTGAAGCAACTAACTATGGAAGAGGCGAAACAGCTAAATATTCTTTTAGATAAGATTAGAGAAAACAATTAATAGTCTCTGGGCTTTTCGCATCTTGTAAGTCTGAAAGAGCGCACCTATGGACTTCCACCTTTTATTGGCGAATTTGACCAATCCAACTTTGCTGTATTTTTTATTGGGCATTTTAGCGGTTGGGGTCAAAAGTGATCTAGAAATTCCAGCTCCGTCCGTTAAGTTCATCTCTCTTTATCTCTTGTTTTCTATTGGATTCAAAGGCGGACAAGAGCTAGCTCATGAAGATTTTTCTTCTGAGATTTATTTGTCTTTGCTTTTCGGACTATTTCTGTCAACCTCCATTCCATTTTATTGTTTCTATTTATTAAAGAGGCGTTTAGCTATTTCAGATGCAGCAGCTGTTGCGGCGGCTTACGGCTCGGTAAGTGCTGTAACCTTCGTTGCATCAGTCGCATTTTTAGAGATGCAAGGTCTTTCTTTCGGCGGTCATATGGTGGCAGTGATGGCTTTAATGGAAGCACCTGCCATAATTATGGGCGTTATTTTGTTGCAAAAGTTTGAAGCGGAAAAAGAAAATTCAGTTTCAATGCCAAGTATAATTCGGCATTCTGTAACCAATGGCAGCGTTCTTATGATTATTGGGAGTTTGATAATTGGATTTATAGCTGATTCAAAGCAGGCGGAAGGGATTCTTCCTTTTACTACAGATATTTTTAAAGGTTTTTTGGCCATCTTCCTTTTAGAAATGGGTATGGTAACTGCGCGTAGGTTCTCTGCTTTTCGCCGGTACGGAAGGTTTGCACTTTTCTTTGCCATTTTAGTTCCAGCAATCAATGGTGCTATGGCGGCGTATTTAAGCGGATTCATTACAGATCATATAGGCAATCGATTCATATTTGCCATTTTAGCAGCGAGCGCCTCTTATATAGCTGTCCCGGCAGCTATGCGTTTAGCGGCTCCAAAAGCAGATCCAGGACTGTATATTCCCATGGCATTAGGAGTTACCTTCCCCTTTAATATTACCTTAGGAATGCCTCTATACTTTTTTATCGTTCAGAATTTCTAGGCTTATTTTGCACCAAAGACGGTCAAGGGCCAAAGAATTTTATAGCCGCTATTGTAATAGTTAGCGTCTACTTTACTGCCAATAGAAATGCGAGGCAGGTGGATGTCTTCTATGGCAATATATTGTGCAACAACTCTATCTTGGAAAATCGTTTCTCCATCAAAAGAAAACACATTGCTTTTGATTTTCTTAACCCAAAGGGTTTGCGATGTATTATCAAAATAGATTTCATTAAAAGCTTTAAAAAACTGGAATCCCAAGAGGCTAGATTCAATTCTGCTTTCATTTGCCATGGGTAGGTTATGAACGTGCAATGAGCCTAAAATCAAATCCATAGATTCAAAATAGGAACTATCTATTTTCATTCCCAAAACCGTTTCAGTAAATCCTAGTTTTATTCCCATGACATCGCCTAGGTCATTCCTTTTTTGTCTGCAAGCAATCTGATTGTAACCTAAGTCTATGGTAAATGTGTCTTTTCTTACTTGTCTCTTATTCGAAATAGATTCAATGGCAATGGCTTGCAATTGATCTTCACTTTGAATCATGGAAAGCGCAAACCAATCATCCTCGTTCTGAAATGCATCGGCCTCATCGAGAGAGAACATTAGCGTCTTGAATTGAATGCTATAGTTCATTTGAGAGAGAATATCCAAGCCTAGAATGCCATCTACATCATATTCCTGTAGGGTTAATGGCCTTTCTTCTAATGACGCAAAAGAGCCTTTATACTTGAATTGAATTTCAGGAATTTCAAGTGTGGCTTTTCGAATGATGTAAATACTAGATTCTCGGTTATAGGCATCTCTGACTTTGCTTTCGCTTATTTTTTTAAAGCGTGATCGCTCCTCTTTTGTCAAGAAAAAGATGGTTTTGGCTGCACCATTGTCAATTAGCATCTTGTGCGTTTGCCCGTCTAGTTGTATTCGAATGAAAAGTTGAGTGGTATCCACATTTGATTCAAGTCCAATAGTTTGAGCCTTTAAAGAAAGGCCAGAAAGCAGTAAAAGACTAATTGTGAAGTGGAGTAGAGGGCGCATCTGAATGGCTTTAGTGTTTGGTGAAAATAAGTCAGGGTTGATCAAGAAAGATAGGTTTTTCCAAAATCGGTAAAAACAGAAAAACCCGATTCCAAATTCGATAAAAATGGATAAAGAATGTTTTTCATATTTGTCAAAATAACCATTTAATGATACCCATTCGCATCCCAACAATTCATTCTATTCTACCAGAAAAAAAATACAATTATGAAAAAGAAAACATCAAAATCTGTCCGCAATTCCATTTCGAGTTTCCACAATCAGAAAAAGAGAATAAAAGTGATTCCTTTTGCTAGGCATATGAAAAAGACCGAATCAAAAATTGAGAAACCCGAAGAAGAAAACTTTTATTCCTTGAAGATATTGCAGGCTTTTTGTCAATTAGTAGATGAATGAAGGGAAGGATTTTACTTAGAACCAGTCTCTTGAGAGTCTTCGATGTCTTCAGCATCGGATTCTTTGCCCATCAGTGGAAAAAGGAGTTTGCTAAAAGACTTCTCTGTAATTATCCTTTCCAGGCTCATTAGTAAGGCAGGAAGGATAATAAGGTTAGAGAACATTGCCAAAATAAGCGTAATGCTAACGAGCATTCCTAAGGCTTGAGTGCCGCCGAATTCTGAAGCAAGAAAGATGCTAAATCCAAAAAACAAAACCACTGAAGTATAGAACATACTCACACTTGTGTCTCTAATAGCTTCTACCACAGATTCACGAATATTCCATTTAGATTGTTGTAATTCTTGGCGGTATTTTGCAAGGAAATGAATGGTGTCGTCTACCGATATTCCAAAGGCGATTGAGAAGACTAAAATTGTGCTCGGCTTTAGAGGAATTCCTGTAAAGCCCATTATTGAGGCCGTTAAGATTAGGGGTATCAGATTGGGAATCAGCGAAATGATAACCATTCTAAACGATCGAAACAGAAGGGCCATGATAATTGAAATGACAGCAATAGCCAAGAGAAGGCTTACGATAAGATTCTTGATGAGGTAGGTTGTCCCATTTAAAAATAGAACACTTGCACCTGTTATTGTAACGTCATAGCGTTCACCGTCAAAAAACTCTTCTGCTTTATCTGATATAGTTTTTTGAAGAATTCGCATTTCTTCTGTCCCTATATCAGCCACCTGCATTGTTATTCGCGCTTGAGTACCTGTACTGTCAATTAAGGAATTCAATAAGGATGAATAACCTTTTCCGTGAGGCAGTGATGAATAGACCCATTCCTTGTCTTGACTGGTTACCAAAGAATAAAAGGCAGGGTCTCCGGAGTAGAAAGCTTGACGGGCAAATTTGGCAAGGTCTGTTACAGCAATAGATCTGCTCAATTTGGGTAGACTGTCTAAGCTTCTTTGAAAAGCTTCCATTTTCTTTAGGCTACTGAGCTTTTGCATTCCACCTTGATCCGTTGAACGCACCACCACTTCTAAGGGTACCACACCTCGGAATTCCCTTTCCAAAAACTTCAGATCCATATATACTGGATCGTGGTGCTGAAAATCGTCGCTTAGATTTCCAGTAGTTTTAATTTTTTGAATACCAAAAAAACCCGTGATTAAAATGGCAATAGAAAAGGCATAAACCCATGGTCGTCTGTGAACAACGGTATGAATTAAGAAGCCATTCATTTTGCTCACCCACTTGCGGTCTAAATGGGCAAAATGGCGCTCCTTTGGGTCGCTCATATACGTATATGCAATAGGTATAATAATGAGTGATAAAAGAAAAACTACCAAGATGTTAATGCAGGCAACTAAGCCAAATTCTTTTAGAATAATACTGTCTGTAAGAATAAAAGAAGCAAATCCTAGGGCAGTTGTAGTATTGGTGAGGAGCGTTGCGTTGCCTATTTTTATGATTACTCGCTGCAAGGCTAAAACCTTGTTTCCGTGATGCTTATATTCTTGATGATACTTATTAATCAGGAAAATACAATTCGGAATTCCAATAACAATTACGAGAGGGGGAATGATAGAGCTCAGTATGGTAATTTCAAAGCCAAGAGTACCAATCAAGCCAAAAGACCATATCACTCCAAAAATTACTACAACCATAGAAATCAGGGTGGCGCGAAAACTCTTTAAGAAAAGAAAGAGAAGGGTAGCCGTTACAAGAAGGGCCAGAAAGATAAAAAGGTAGACCTCCCTTTTTAGCTTTGTTGTGTTGGCCATCCGGATGTGTGGTAGGCCGGAAATGTGAATTTCTTCACCTATCAGGGTTTCATATGCTCGGCTGGTTTTTTTAATACTCTCTACTAGACGAATAATTTCTTTGTTGTACAGCATTGAAGTGTTTAGCTGAACATACATTAATGTGGTATTTCCTTTTCTGCTGATTAATAGATCTTTATAGAATGGAAGATTTTTTATTTGTTGTTCAATTTGTTTGGCGGAGGCTGTATTATACGGCTCCTCAGATGTAATCTCATCGACCTTTAAGGTTCCGCTGCTATCCTTGCTAATTGAGTAAAATTGAGAAATAGAAACCACACCTTCCACCCCATGAATGCTCTCCAATGAATCTGAAAAGTCTTTCCAATAATTGAGAATGTGTGGATCGAATAGATTGTCTGAAGACATACCTATAACTACCGTATTGGCTACTTCCCCAAACGTTTTTTTAAAATCCTCATAGATTAAATGAGTAGTATCATGCTGAGGAAGAATGCGCGAGAATTTATAAGAAACCTGCGTAAACTGGGCTTGATAGCCCATAAATGCGGTCGCCAATCCTACAATTACCCAAAGTAGAATTCGATTTCTTAGAATGATGCGCGCTACACTAGACCACATGTTAGGATAAGTAGAAAGAATCGAGAGTGTAAAGAAACTACATTTTTAAAGGACAGCCAGTTAGAATGGTGGACTAAAAGTTAATTTAATGGCGATATTCTGTCCAAATGCTGCTCTACTGTAGGGTCCATAACCATAATATACTCCAGCTCCCAGGCCTTGCCAAAGATTATTTAGTTCTAAGCCTGACTCATAAAAACCTAGTTCGGGAGAAATACCCAGAGGTGCAAAACTAAGATTGGTAGCATTATTTGTTAGAATACCGATGCCAAAGCGTTGAACAACAGAAATTCTGGGTTTCCATGTACCTATTCTAGTCCAATGCTTTGGCATTTCATAACGCAAGTTGGTAAAGAGCTGTTGATCTGCAATAAAGGTGTTGTTGAAGCTCGTCTCAAAATATTCATCAGTAGCAATACCAAAATAAGGGTCAGAACCCTGTAATGCCCTACGGGCATTGCTCGGCAAGCTGAATAGAAAAGACTGAGAGCTCACGTTCTGGGTAAAGTCCATCTCTACAGTCCATTTCAAATTTCCCCATCGCAAGCTCGACCATTTTTGATCCATTTTTACCATTGCCCGCACAAAAGCTTGGTTTCCATCATCTGGAAGGTAGTTGCTTACTTCACCATAAAAAACGGGAAAGCTTCTATTGGTTAGTCTTTTTCCAAAAGGACCACCCATGTATTTGTCTTTGGCTGCGAAGGCGGTTCCGATAGTAAATACATTGCCTTCAAAGGAACGATTCCCGGCATCGGGCCAATCGAGATGACGGCTTTCAAGAAAGTCTCGAACCTCTTTCTGCCAACTAAAATTTAAATGCCAGAAGGGCAATGGATCAATGCGCAACATGGTACCATATCTTCTAACCCTGTCAAAAACATCAATGGCATAATAGTGATTACCCCGAGAGTCAAAAAGGCTTTGAGGTCTAGCTAGACTAAATTCGGTAGAATTGCGCTCATAGATGTCGTCTTCAATAAAGGCCTTAATTGACCACATAGAAGTAGCCTTAGTACGGAAGACAATATCCCCTCCATACTTCCAATCTTGATCTCGAAATCCATAACCAAAGTATCCACCTACAGCAATTTTTTTCGATAGCTTTTCATTGGTATGAATGCCCATTCCTAGCCGAAGACCTTCATAAGGCTGGTTGTACCGTGCAATGCGATCTAAGTCAAAATCAATCAGTCCGAAGCGGAGTTTCTTATTCGTTAAAGCAGTTAGGAATCCGATTTTTTGTTCTAATCCCACTTCTTTTCCTATGCTATCAATCACAGTATAGGTTTGACTTTCAACGGAATCTAACGGACGAACCCTGTATTTATTCCAATAATCTTCGTCGGTATTGTTGGCACTGTCGTTTAACAGCAACTCCAACCTCGGGATTTCTTTTTTATTTAAAGGCGGATTAACATTGATGTTTTTAAGGTAAGTCCAACCGTATGCAATGGCTCCTAGACCATTAAAGGTAGCCGCTCCACCAAAGTCAATAGTTAGTAAAAGCTGCTCTGGAAACCAGTGGTTGCCAACTTCTTTGTATTTCTGTTGAATTTCAATCTCAATTCCACTGGTGTCGCTGTCATTTGCTACAACATTGTGCAAAGCGTATCCTTGAGTTCCAATATGCATGGTGCCGCTTAATAAATCAGATCTTTCAGGATCTCTAGGCCTAAAACTAATGGCGTAAATGGTGTCTGTAGATTTTTGAAGAGCAGATGAAAAGAGGGTATCTTGAATAATAAAAAAGTATTCTCGCATAGAATTCTTGCGAAGAGGACTTATGTATCGGGAGGAGAGAATCTCAATTTCATCATTGAAGAATGAAAAAGACTGCAATTGAGTTCCAATGAGGGTAAAGGTTGGATTCTGGAATCCGGAAATGCGGGATGCCAAAATCTCTTCAAAATCTCTCTCACCCTTAATGTATTTTCTATTTGTTGCAGATTCAGACATGAAAAGATGGCTCTTATCCATGAATTTTTTTACAGAATACACAGCGCTGTCTGTTTTGCCTTCGGAATCGAGTAGTGGAACGCTATCTGTTTCTATGGTGAGGATGAGTTTATTGTACGATTGGTACTCAAAGGTCTCCAAGTGTAATGGGTCGTTTTGAGGTCGCAGGGCAGAGGCTCTTCGGATAATTCTATGTGCCGGATTTTCACCCGGTAGAGCCACAGCCTCCATCAATACAACATCTGAGCGTTTAAGCCGAATAAGCAGTGGGGTGGATTCAGAAGGGTCAATATCTAGTGATATTTTCTTGTACCCAACATAAGTAATCTGAATATTTTGGATTGCTTCGGTTGATTGTAACTCAAAGTATCCGTCTAGGTCACCCAAGGTCCCAGCTCGTTTGCCATTAAAGGTTATACTAACAAAGGGAAGGCCTTGGCCATCGGCATCGTCTATTACCCTTCCTGTCAAAGAGGTTTGAGCAAAAATCGACGTTGTCATAAAAAGGACAAAACAAAAGAGGAGGCTTTTCATAGCCTCCAAAGATATTCCCCTGAGCAGCATTTTCATGTGCGCTCAAGGGATATGAGAATAAATAAATTAGAGAATGAGCATAGCGTCTCCATAGCTAAGGAAACGGTACTTCTCTTTTAGAGCTTCACTGTATGCATCCATTAACAATTCATGACCAGTAAAGGCGGAGGTCATCATCATCAAGGTAGATCTAGGCGGATGGAAATTGGTAACCATAGAATCTGCCAATCTAAATTTATAGGGATGGAAAATAAAACGATTGGTCCATCCTTCGTGCGGATTCAGAGTACTTTGAGTACTGATGCTGCTTTCAATGGCGCGCATGACGGTGGTGCCGATGGCGCACACTTTTTTGTTTGCCAAAATAGATTTATTAACCACATCGCATGCTTCTTGGGTAATGAGCATTTGCTCAGAGTCCATTTTATGCTTGCTTAAATCTTCCACCTCAACAGGCCTAAAAGTACCAAGTCCGACATGCAAAGTTACCGTGGCAAAATTAACACCCTTGATTTCCATGCGCTTAACCAACTGTTTGCTAAAGTGTAAACCAGCAACGGGTGCCGCTACGGCTCCTTCATTTTTAGCAAAAATGGTTTGATAACGCTCGGCATCGTCTGATTCAACCGGTCTGTCTACGTATTTTGGAAGAGGCGTTTCTCCTAGCTCTCTGAGCTTAGCACGAAATTCCTCATAACTTCCATCATACAAAAAGCGAAGCGTTCTGCCTCTTGAAGTTGTGTTATCAATTACCTCAGCCACAAGACTATCGTCGTCACCAAAGTAGAGTTTGTTTCCGATACGAATCTTTCGAGCCGGATCAACCAATACATCCCATAAACGGCTTTCTGAATTGAGTTCTCTTAAAAGAAAAACTTCAATAACGGCACCCGTTTTTTCTTTGTTTCCGTACATACGGGCAGGAAAAACAAGTGTATCGTTCATAATCATACAATCGCCATCATCGAAATAATCTAGGATGTCTTTAAAATGGCGATGTTCAAAAGTGCCCGTCTTCCGATTTACTACTAGAAGCCGACTATCGTCTCGGTCATCGGTTGGATATTGAGCAATGAGCTCAGGCGGAAGGTCATAATTAAAATGAGAAAGTTTCATTTTCATAGCTTACGGGCTTTGAATAAATTAGCGGGGCGCGAAGATACGATATCAGCCTAGCCCTTGTCAAGTAAAGAATTTGTTAGAACCCTTTTTGATCCTTTGGTGTTATAGTATAAAATTCGATTAGCATGTCTTTATTCGAGGTAGATCTCCAAGAAAAGTTAGAGGACATCCGGAGCGTTTCGGAAAAGAAGGCCATGAAGGAAATTCAGGCCATATTGTCTTCCATTGATTCAGCTGACAAGCGTATTTCGGACAAACTTTCACGGCCCAACAGTATGGATGTTGTGGGAGCAGATCCTGAGATGTTTATGCCCTCAGCGCTATTCTCTATTGAGGATATAAAAACCCTTTGCATCCAATATCGATTGCGGTTTCTGGATGCGTCTCATTTTAAATTGCCCATTCCCTACGAAGCCATAGCGAAGATTCAGCGGATAGAGTCAAAAGAAAATATCAGTTTAGAAGGCTTTAAAATTGTAGCTCCTGCGGGTCTATTTAATTTGGAATACAAAGACAAAGATCCGATGTTGTTTGCCCCTCTCTCAGATGGAAGGTATGCGCTCATTCACAAATGGGGTGGAGAAATGAGTGCCTTTAGAAAATATATGGTCTTTCCATTGAGAAGCTTTCAGCACATCCTTTTTTCTTTAGTTGGATTGGCTTTCGCTATTTCCTTCTTATTCATCCCAGACAGTGTAATAATGGGTCCATATGACCAGAGTAGTCTGTCATTAAGGGTGGTTTTATTCTTCTATCTCATTATTGCTATGGGAGGATTAACCCTTCTCTACGGTTTTTCGAGAGTAAAGAATTTTAGCAATGTGCTTTGGAATAGCCGGTACGACGATTAAAGTATCTCAGCTTTGATTTGTTCTTCCCAAGCTTGGGGAGTTGGAGCTTCATTTACATTGAATTCTCCAATGGCCTCCCTCCGAAGAGAGGCTAAATGAGCACCAATGTTCAGCGCCTTACCGAAATCGTGTGCTAGGGAGCGCACATAGGTTCCTTTGCTGCATTCCAGTTCGAAATACACCAACGGTAGTTCAATCTTCTTAATTTCGAAGCGCTCTATACAGACGGTTCTAGGTGTTATTTCAACTTCTTTTCCTTCCCTTGCATATTCGTACATTTTCTTTCCATCTTTCTTTAAAGCACTGAAAATGGGGGGGAGTTGTTGTTGTTCTCCCAAAAACTGCAAGCGGTTTTTAAGAATGCGCTCTTCTGAAATTCCATCGAGAGAAAAACTTTTGTCTACTTCGCTTTCTTTGTCGTAGCTCGGCGTGGTAGAGCCCAATTCAAAGCTCCCAGAATATACCTTGTTTAGTCCCATATACTCATTGATGCTCTTGGTTTTTTTACCAGTACAAATAATGAGTAGTCCAGTGGCTAAAGGGTCTAGAGTACCCGCATGGCCCACTTTTATTTTCTTCTGTTTGGAAATCCGCTTTACGCGGTGTTTGATAAAATTAACGGCCTGAAAGCTCGACCAGCCAAGCGGTTTATCAATTAATAGAACCCTTCCATCAATAAACGATTGCGCTTGCTCTTCAAGACTTAGAGACATTACAAATAGAGCGCTACAAAGGTTGCCAGGGCTCCAACCGTAAAACAATAAATAGAGAAATAAACCAACTTACTTCGCTTCACCAAATTGATCATCCATTTACAGGCAATAAGTCCGCTGAAAAAGGCAGCAATAAATCCAACCGAAAGAGGCAGAAACCCGATAGAAAGGCTTGCAGATCCACCCAATTCTATCACATCTTTTAGGTCCAAGATGAATTTACCTAAAATCAAAGGAACCACCATTAAGAAGCTAAACTGAGCTGCCTTAGAACGATCAATACCTAAAAGTACAGAGGTAGAAATAGTGGCACCTGAGCGCGAAATTCCGGGAAGAATGGCAATGGCTTGAGAGATGCCAATGATAAGAGCATTGGTAAAGCTTACTTTCTTTTCGGTGCGTTTGGCTTTATCTGCAAGAAAAAGCAATAAACCAGTCATGATGAGCATAACTCCAACCAAAAGAAGTTGCCCGTTGAATAAAGCCTCTATTTCGTCTTTAAATACCAGGCCAACAAAAGCGGCAGGCATCATACTTAAGATAATTTTGGCAGAATACTGAGTTTCTTCATTCCACTTAAATTGAAAAAGGCCCTTAAATATTTTGGCTATTTCTTGGCGGAAAATAATGATCGTACTCAAGGCAGTTGCCGCATGCATTATTACGGTGAACATCAGGCTCGAAGCGGCTTCTGAATCGTTTCCAAGAATGGCTTTACCCAGTTCGAGATGTCCGCTACTAGATACTGGTAAGAATTCCGTTAAGCCTTGAATAATACCGAGTATGAGGGCTTCCCAAAGACTCATTCAGGCTTAGACATTATGGCCCATAATTCTACGATGAATCCAGCGAGCACTACGATGGGCGCAACAATAATGCGCTGAGTTCCGAAGATGTCTGGGTTAAAAACACTAGGATCATCGGATCCACCTCCAGCCATCAACATATAGCCTATGGCAATAATTACCAATCCGGCAATCATTAGCACATAGTTTTTCTTTCCAAATACAAATTCGTTTTTCATCTAGTAGTAGAGTTCATCAGTTTTGAGACTTAAATAACGTCGCACCGCAAAATAAGTACATATCCATGAAATTAAAACTCCAAGAATAAGCATAGCAATAAATGCGATGACATAATGAATGGGTTGCAATATTTCGGCAGCGTCTGGAAATTTATTGAAGATAGAATACAGGAGTGCAGACAACAAAAGGCTAGCTACAACCGAACCAAGAATTCCATGAATCAGACCCGTCTTTAGAAAAGGGCGTCGGATAAATCCGCTTGTGGCACCAACCAGTTGCATGGTTTTAATTAAGAATCGCCTGCTGTATATCGAAAGACGAATGGAGCTATTTATAAGGGCAATAGAAATGATAAGAAGAATAAAAGTTCCGATCAATAGAAAAAGCCCCAATCTCCGAATATTGTTGTTCATTAACTCCAACAAAGGCTTGTCGTATGAAACACTTTCCACAAACTCTAAGATTTCAAGATCTCTTTCTATAAGAACCAACTGGGCGGTAGTAACATAGTCTGCCTTTAACCTCAAATCAAAAGCATCTCTTAGCGGATTGTAGCCTAAGAAGTCTACAAAATCTTCATCCAACTGAGCCTTTAATTCCTCGGCGGCTTGTTCCCGAGAAACAAAACGAACCTCTTTAACAAAATTTGCCAAGGCCAATTCTTTTTGCATACTCAGCCTATCAAGCTCAGCCACATCTTCTTTTAATATCAACTGAACTGCAAAATTTTCTCTTACCCTTTTAGCAACTTCGTTGGCATTCATCAACAGCAGCCCTAATAAGCCCAATAGGAACAGCACCAATGATACAGATATCACTACGGATGCGTAAGAAGACCGCAGTCTTCTCTTTGTAAAATTATCTTGCTTTCGGCTCACGGCGCGAAGGTAACAAAACAGTAGCTATCCTATTCTTATGCGCTCGATGATTGTACCTTCGCCATTCGTATAAAGTAGGGTTAATAAAAGATGGAATTCAGACCAGATGATTTTGAGGCTAGATGGCAAGAACGTTGGGCCAAAGAGGAGGTATTTAAGGCTGTTGAAGACAAGTCAAAGCCGAAGTATTATGTATTAGATATGTTTCCTTATCCTTCGGGTGCAGGCTTGCATGTAGGGCATCCTTTGGGATATATTGCCTCCGACATCGTTTCTCGATTCAAAAGGTTAAAGGGCTTTTCTGTATTACATCCCATGGGATATGATTCTTTCGGACTCCCTGCCGAGCAATATGCTATTCAGACTGGCCAACATCCGTTAAAGACAACAAAAGACAATATTCTCAGGTATAGAAAGCAGCTAGATGCTATTGGTTTTTCTTTTGATTGGTCAAGAGAAGTGCGCACCTCTAGTCCAGATTATTTTAAATGGACCCAATATATTTTCATTAGATTATTTCATTCTTGGTATGATGTGGAGCGCGCTCAAGCGCGTTCGATTGAAGAACTGATAAACCATTTTGAGCTGAACGGTAGCTCCGGCATAGCAGCGGCAACAAGTTTTGAGTCTTCATTTTCTTCGTCCGATTGGAAGTTGTTTTCGAATCAAAAACGTGAAGAAATTTTATTGGAATTTAGATTGGCTTACAGGTCTGAGACCTTTGTGAATTGGTGCCCAGCATTGGGTACTGTTTTAGCCAATGATGAGGTTAAAGAGGGCTTTTCAGAGCGCGGTGGACATCCTGTTGAGCGCAAAAAGATGCAACAATGGAGCCTGCGCATTACCGCTTATGCAGACCGATTGTTGAGTGGATTACAAATCATAGATTGGTCTGATTCTTTAAAAGAATCGCAAAAAAATTGGATAGGGAAGAGCGAAGGAGCTAAACTCTTTTTTGCTATTCAGAATTCGAATAAGAAGATTGAAGTTTTCTCTACCAGACCGGATACTATTTATGGTGCTAGTTTTCTGGTTCTCGCACCTGAGCATGAATGGGTGGATGAGTTAACTACGGCAGATCAATCTGTTGAGATAGAAAAATATAAAAAAGTCAGCTCTCAACGCTCTGAGAGAGAGCGAATGGCAGATGTTAAGGAGGTTTCGGGAGCATTTACGGGTTCCTATGTCATTCATCCGCTTACTGGCAATGCCTTGCCAGTTTGGATAGCAGATTATGTCTTAGCCGGATATGGTACGGGTGCTGTAATGGCTGTGCCCGCTCACGATAGCCGAGATTGGGCCTTTGCAAAGCATTTTCAGTTGCCAATATTGGAGGTAGTTCGCGGTGGCGATATTGAAAAGGAGGCCTATGAAGCAAAGGAAGGTACGCTTGTTAATAGTCCTTTAATAGATGGATTGGAAGTGACTGAGGCTAAAAAGAAAATCATTGAGCTGATTCAAGAGCAAAATTTTGGTTCAAAGAAGCTTCAATTTCGGATTCGAGATGCCGCATTTGGACGTCAGAGATACTGGGGTGAGCCCATTCCAATTTATTACGAAGATGGAGTGGCCAAAACAGTGCGAGAAGAACACTTGCCACTTAGCCTTCCGGAAGTAGATCAGTTTTTACCTACTGAAGATGGAGATCCTCCTTTGGGCAGAGCAGAAAAATGGGCTTATCATCCTGATAAAGGCGTAGTGGAGAATGGAGAGGGTTTTCCTTTAGAGCTTACTACTATGCCAGGCTGGGCCGGATCTAGCTGGTATTGGTTGAGATATATGGATCCCGAAAATACAGCGCGCTTTGTTGGAGAGGAAAAACAAGCCTATTGGAAGGAAGTAGACCTGTATTTAGGGGGCGCTGAGCATGCTACGGGCCATTTACTCTATGCGCGTTTTTGGCAAAAGTTTTTAAAGGATATTGGACTTGCTCTCTCTGAAGAGCCCTTCAAAAAGATGATCAACCAAGGTATGATTCAAGGTACTTCTTCTTTGATATACCGTATTGATGGACGTGATGCCTATGTTTCACAGGGATTAAAAGACTCGTATGAAACTACCGCCATTCACATAGATGTGAATTTAGTAGAGAACTCAGTTGTTGACATTGAGGCTCTAAAAGAATGGCGCCCTGATTTTGCTGATTCAGAATTTATTCTTGAAAATGGTGAGTTAAGGGCAGGTGAGGAGGTTGAAAAAATGTCGAAGCGCTGGCATAATGTGGTAAACCCCGACGATGTTGTGGCACGCTACGGGGCCGATGCCTTGCGGATGTATGAAATGTTTTTAGGTCCTCTTGAACAACATAAGCCATGGAATACAAATGGCTTGAGTGGAGTTTCTAGCTTTTTAAGAAAACTGTGGCGACTGTATGAGGGCGATCTTTCTAATGAAGATGCGAATGAGAAAGAAAGGAAAAGTCTTCACAAGACAATTAAGAAAGTAAGCG
>CALCFH010000166.1 GCA_937900215.1 uncultured Cryomorphaceae bacterium | reverse complement strand
GATATTACAAACGACCAAGATGGCTACGTAGGTACTTCAACCAATTTAGCTTGGTATTTTATGCTGGACTTGGAGCTTACGAAATGGTTGAGAGCCGCCCTTGGTGTTCGCCAAGAAAGTTTTGATCAGACTCTTTACGTAAATCGAAAAGTAACCGCAGCTTCCGATCCAGATAGAAACCCTGTAGTAGATCTTTCTCGTTCTTATTCCAATCTCTTGCCATCGGTAAACTTAATTGGTAAGATCAATGAAAAATCCAACTTGAGAGCTAGCTATTCTCAAACGGTTAGTAGGCCTGAGTTTAGAGAGTTGGCACCTTTTACTTTCTTCGATTTCGACTTCTTCTTAAACGTAAAGGGTGATACAAACCTAGTTCAAGCTACTATACAGAATGTTGATTTGCGTTATGAGTATTACTTCAACAGAGGACAAATGATTTCTTTGAGTGCCTATTATAAACAGTTTGAAAATCCAATTGAGAAAGCACTTCGCCCTGAAGCAGGTGGAACTTATCTTATAACATGGATTAACTCTCCTACAGCTAATAACCTTGGATTAGAATTGAGTTGGAGGTTTGACATGGCTTTCTTTGGTGCTTCAGACAAATGGAAGGATTTAGTTTTCTTTGGTAATTACTCATGGATTCAAAGTGAAATTGATCAGCAAGATCAAAATGGTGATGTCTACTCAAGACCCATGATCGGCCAATCGCCCTTTATTGTAAACTTAGGACTTGACTACCACATTAAGAAGTGGGATGCGGATCTTGTTTTATTATATAATACCTATGGAAGGCGAATTGTATTAACGGGATATGCGGAAGAATATCTTGAGCCCATCTATGAGCACCCAAGGCCGCTGGTGGATTTGCGTTACTCTCAAAGAATTAATGATAAGTTTAGTGTAAGTGTTACGCTTAGAGACTTAATTAACAGACCTATCATTTTCTATCAAGACAATAATTTCAACGGTACTTGGGATAATGAGGTTATGCCTATCAATGAGCAATTAACAGCAGATTTCGACCATTTGAGAACCAAAACGCAACCAAATAGAGAAATAAGCATAGGGCTTACTTATAGATTGTAAATTAGCCGTCCTAATCATCGAGATCTTGAAAACCAGAATTCAGGCAATGTTCATTGCCATTTTCTCCGTCTTTTTTATTAATGCTCAATCGTGTAATGGTGTAGATTGGATAGGCGTAGAAGCGGGTCAGGAGAAAGCGGTGATTTACATCCATCCAGAATTAAAAGCGGTTTATAAAAAGGAAATCGAACAAGTCCGAAAAGACATCGAAAAATCGTCGGGCGTTCTGTTGCGCATGGTGAGTAATGAGCAGGGTATCCCCAAGAACTTGAATGTTTTAGTCATTGCTCCCTCGGACGTTGCCAAGCAATATCTGCCTTCTTTGGCAAACCTTGATTCTTCTGAGTTTTTAATTCAATCAGGTGGAAGATTTCTTCTTCTCACCGCCAATGAACTGAAAGATAAATGGGCTTGGTCTCAAGGTATTTTAAGGCTCAATCAGGAGTTAACGGGCAGCCTATGGTTGTGGCCTGGAGATTTGGGCAAATATGTGCCCACACGCTCTAAAATCAGCTTCTGTTCTGACAAACAGATTCGTGTGAAAAAGAGTTTGAAGAAATGGGTCTATTTTACGGCAAAAGATAAGAGTCAAGAACTCAATGATTGGATGGAGTGGTACGGAATTCCTATCCGGCCAGAGTTTAGAGGTGGACATGCTTTTAAGAATTGGGAGGTGAAATACGCCAATTCCAATCCAGAAATTTTTGCAAGTGAAAAAGGAATTGGAAAGAATTCTAAACCCAGTGACTTTTCAAAATTTGTGCTGTCAGAGCCGAGTTATCAAAATTTAATACTGCAAGAATGGCGTGCCGCAGGAAGACCTAATTTTTGGAATGTGAGTCCAAATGACGGGCTTGGATTTGACATCTCCCCCACAACCCGCGCTTGGGATCCGGCTTGGATGAGCACTGTGCAAGACGCTAAATTAACAGATGGAATCTGCGATCAAAACGGGCAAATACGGGATTGCAACTTTACTCCTAGATATTTACGCCTATGGTCAGATCTGCTTACCGAAATGCGTAAGGAGAATCCAACTGTTTTACTCACAACCTATGCATATGGGTATTATAGAAAATTAGATCCCAGTGATACTGTGCCACAAGGCTTGGTCATTGAACTCATAGACGAATACGATATGGGAAATCTGCAAAACTGGATTAACTCCGGAGCATCTGTGTATTTGCGTCCGAACTGGTGGCATATGGGCGGCGCCGCACCTTTTATGCGTCCGTATCAGGAGGGCAGTTTCTTAGAAGATGCCATGAAGAGAGGAGTGGAAGGTGTTTCTATGGATGCCTTATTGGGTTATTGGGGCACACAAGGCGTAAACTACTATGTGAGTACACGTATTGTTCAAAGGAAAGATTTAACTACTACAGAGGCAATTCGTGAGTACTGCTCAGCCTTTGAAGGGGCTGAAAAAGAAATTCTAGAGTATATCCAATATGTAGAAAATTTCAGCCTTTCATTGGGCATTCCTGCCATTATGGGAAGCCGTGGCGATCAGTATTTCGGGCCGTATAAAAAGGAGTGGGAAATAAGAGGTTCTAGAATGAGGCCACTTAAAGGCAGTTATAGCATCGCGTCGGGCTTATATAACGATGAATTCTTAAAAGAAGCAAGAAAGCTGCTCTCAAGGGCATCAGAGAAAGCGGCCAATCCAGAATCTCAAGCTAGGATCGATTTTTTAAAGTCGGGCTTAGATGCTTTTGAGCTCATTCGAGATTTTATAGCCAAGGGAAATAAATCAGCTAAGCCTATTCCATCCAACCGAAAAGAAATGAGTTTAGCCTTAGAGAAATACCACAATGAACACGTGTTGTCATTGGAGAATGTATTGGATCGTTTGGGCCGTTTTGGGAAACTTTAGCTCTGGCTGTGAGTGTAACATATGATAGAATGAGGGTTTTAATAGTTGTTCCTGAAAACAAACTGGGGGGAGCGGAAAAATTGGTGTACGATCTGGCAACCGAATGGCAGACTCAAGGCATAGAGGTGCATGTACTGGCCTTCGAGAACAGAATAAACAAGCCTTATTTCTTTTTGCCTGAGCAAAGTTTCAAGTATACTATGCTTCAAGAGCAGGGTAAATTGTCGAAAGCCAGTATCATAAAAAAAACCTTGGCATACATAGACAAGGAGAAGATAGACATTGTGCATACCCACTTAAGTGCCATCAACTATCTCTTTCCTATTTCATTGCTGCGGAAGAAAGTGGCGTTTTTCCATACCATTCACAATTTAGCGGAGAAAGAAGCGGTAAATAAAGTGGGCAAAATTATTCGCAAATGGGCTTTCGGTTTAGGTGGATGGAAGGCCGTGACCATTTCCACCGAGTGCAGACAATCCTATAGAAAATGGTATTCTAAGTCCAATGATTATCTCATTCCAAACGGATTAAAAGATCCGGTTCCTTCGCATCTATACGAGGAGAGAAAAACGCAATTGGACAAACTTGCGCCCCAGGGTTTGCGCTTCGTTCATTTGGGTAGGCTTTCGCATCAAAAAAATCAGGCACTGCTCTTAAAAGCCTTTCTGCACTTTCAAGCCACGCATCCGTCTGCCTTATTACTCATAGGCGGACCCGAGACCAAAGAGCCAGTATCGACAGAAATTTTGAAAGAAATTAAATCCCTCGCACATCGAGGGGTACATTGGCTAGGTCCGGTTGAGTTTGCATCGGATTACCTTTTTTTGTCCGACTTTTTCTGCCTCTCATCGCGCTTTGAAGGACTACCCATTAGCCTTTTAGAAGCCATGGCCTGTTCTTGTGTGCCAATTTGTACTGCGGTAGGCGGCATTCCTGAAATTTTAACGGATGTTATATCTTTGGCCAAGCCTAAGAACGAAGAGAGTTATATAGCCTTGATGCAAGAACTAGCGATGGCGGAAAATGCCGATAAAAAAGCTGCCTTAAGAATGGTATATTTGCGTGATTATTCTATACAAGAATGTGCGCGAGCATACATACAAGTCTTTAAATCTGTGAAAGCGTGAAGACCTGTTTCTTTCATATAGAGAAAACAGCCGGAACCAGCATCTACGATGTTATTCTATTTAATACACCCGATTGTGTTGTTTTTTATCCGTGGTATTTCAAAACAAATGAGCACACATTAAGTC
>CALCFH010000165.1 GCA_937900215.1 uncultured Cryomorphaceae bacterium | reverse complement strand
GAGCCTTCCAATGTTTGGTCTACCACCAATGAAAGCAGCAACTGCAATATGTTGGCCTTTCGCTTCGCTTTTGAACTAGATACGCTCACCCTAAAACTCACTTTGCAAAAAGACACGGTTTGCCTTGGGCAGGCGGTGAATTTTATTGTGGAACAATCCAATGCTACTTCCTTCTATCGCACTTTGGGAGATGGAAGAACAGATTCCAGCACTCAGAGCGTAAGCTATCCCCTTCCGGGCGAGTATACCATCCACCTAACCGCCTTTAACGATCAATGCGGCACACAAATATCCGACAGTGTAAAAGTGCAGGTGGTGGATGCCCAACAAAGCTATCAGCTCATTGCCCAATACGATACCTGCGATGCCAACAGATGGGTGACTTTTGATATTGTTCCGCCCTTGCCCTTTTTTGAAATTCATACCGCTACCGGTGTAGTGCTGGATTCAATGCCTGCCCTTTATTCATATCCCGGAATTGGTGCCTATCAGCCGTATCTCATTGCTTTTGATCCGCTCTGTAATTCATCGATTTTTGATACGGCTGAGGTGTATTTCAGTAGGGGATTGCCTTTTATGCGTTTCAACTCAGACTATACCGCCTGCAGAGACGGATTGGCGTATTACTTCAATAGCGTTCAATCGGCTATTTTAAAATTGACAGTAGATTTTGGCGATGGACAAATACTTACAGCTGCCGATAATCTGTGGGAGCACAGCTATGCAGAACCCGGATTGTATACCATTACCATTAATGCAGAAGACAGTATTTGCAATGTAATTCTAACAGAAAGTTTTGATATTCAAGTCGGTCAACTGCCATTTGATGAGCGGATATTCCCAAATGTATTTACTCCGAATGGAGATAATTTGAACGACTTTTTTAATCTCGATGGCCTTTTACTGTCTTCGGGCGTGAGTGAGGCCGAGATTCAAATTTTTAATCGTTGGGGCGAAAGACTGTACGAGGGGCAACCCAATTGGGATGGAACTTTTTCTGGAAGATCGGTGGCAGAAGGAGTGTATTTTTGGGTTTTAAGCGGAAAGAACAATTGCGGCGATACCTTTGAATCACAAGGGGTAGTACACTTAATGAGATAAAGAATGATTCAAGTTTTACACAATGCACGCTGCAGCAAGAGCAGAGAAGCCTTGGCTTGGTTGGATGAAAGAAAAATCAACTACGAAACCATCGATTACCTAAATGAGGAGTTAACCCCCTTTTTTCTAGAAGATTTGTTAGACAAACTGGGTGTAGAAGCTTCTGAGATTCTACGCAGCAATGAGGCTGTATGGAAGGAGAATTACAAGCATTTAGACCTAAGTGAGGAGGAGTTACTCATGGTTATGGTTGAAGAACCAAAGCTCATTCAAAGACCCATTGTCATTAATGGAGAGAAGGCTGTGCTTGCCCGTCCGGCCGAAAGAATAGCCGAAATTCTTTGAATTTTAGCGCGTGAGCAGTTGGAAGACTTCTTCTAAGTTTTTACCCTCTTTCTTTAGTTCAGTAGGGGTAGAATCGGCTACTATTTTCCCTTTGTTGAGAATAAGTACTCGGTCGCAGAGAATCTCAACTTCTTGCATAATGTGCGTAGAAAGAAGTACGGTTTTATCCTTGCCCAATTCTTTAATGAGATTGCGGATTTCCACAATTTGATTGGGATCCAATCCCGTTGTTGGCTCGTCTAAAATGAGAACAGACGGATTGTGAAGCATAGAATGGGCAAGACCCACCCTTTGTCTATACCCTTTAGAAAGGGCACTGATTTTCTTATGTGCCTCCGTTGTTAAACCCGTTTTTAGAATGACTTCCTCTACCCACTGCTTGGGCACTTTGTGCAATTGAGCAAGAAATAACAGAAACTCTCTCACATACATCTCTAGGTATAATGGATTGTGCTCTGGCAAATAACCAATGTTCTTTTTCACCTCCATAGGCTGAGAGAGCACATCAATATCGCAAATCAATGCACTGCCACTTGTAGGAGGAATATAGCCTGTTAGAATTTTCATCATTGTACTTTTCCCCGCGCCATTGGGACCTAAAAATCCACATATTTGACCTTTGGGAATAGAAAAGCTAACATGGTCTAAAGCCTTTTGGCTCCCATACTGCTTTGAAATATCTTTAACCTCTATCGACATCCTTTGTAAAAATGCGAAGTTACTCCTTAGTCATTTACCTCATTTCCTCTATTCTATGAAAAAACAACTCTTTCTTTTTTTCTTTTTTTCTGTTCTTGTTTCTTCGGCCCAATGGGAGCTTGAGAAATTACAGTTTAAAATAGACAGCATTTGTCCTGATAAATGCAAGGCCCAAGTAGATACTATTTACTTAGATGAGATCTATCTCATGGCATCTCAGCTGCCATCCATCCAAGCAAAGCTTCTCAATCTGAAAGCAGACGTTCTAAGGCAGCAAAACCAACTCAAGCGTGCTCAAGTATTGGCATTTAAGGCTATAGATATGGCTAGAGAAGAAATGAACTACAGAGAATTGGGACATGCCTATCTCATTTTGGGCGATGTACATTTTCTGTTGGGAGAAATGCCAAAAATTGAAGAGTCGTACGAAATGTCACTTCAGTATTTAACCCAGATGGGTGGCTATCAAAATGAAAATTTGTATTGGAGATTGGAAGATCGATTGTGCATTGTAGATTTTTTAATGGGGAGAGCAGAGTCTCAGCAAACAAGGTTCAATAAAATAGTAAAACATTATATAGAGGTAAATGACAGCGTATACTTTATGAATACGCTCATGAATGGCCTGCCAATGCTCATTGAGAATTACGGTATAGATTCGAGTCTTACAGCCATGATTTTGGTGCGAGATTACTTTAGATCGAAGAAAAATATGCTCGATATCTCTTTTGCATATGGAGCCATTGCAAAGGTGTACCTATTTCTAG
>CALCFH010000164.1 GCA_937900215.1 uncultured Cryomorphaceae bacterium | reverse complement strand
TTAGACTAGCTGTCACCCCCATAAGTACTGTTCTCGCTTTCATTTTTATTTCTATTTAGGATTCTGCTAACATACAAACAAACCGTATGCCAGAGACTATTATTGAAAGGGATTGCTCAAAGATGTATCTTGAGTAAAACTTGGATCTGTTAAAGTCTTTAAAAAAGCAATCAAAGCCTCTTTTTGTCTTAAAGACCAATTTCGGCCTACCCCAGCCGCTTTCATGTTTGGATCTATAGTAGAGGACGGAAATCCTCCTTGATTGTAATGTTCTATCACTTGCTCTAAAGTAAAGAAGCGACCGTCATGCATGTACGGTGCGGTTAAATCAATGTTTCTCAAGCTTGGAATCTTAAATTTAGCTCTATCCATTGGATCTGCGGTTACTCTTTCTCTCCCAGAATTGACCCTTAGATTAGAATCCAAACCATTGTTACTAAACTGTATAGATCCAAAGGCTCCGAAAATACCCGAAGTAGTGGCATCTCCATGACAATGGAAACAATCTCCCTGTTCGTTGTTAAAAATGGCATATCCCTCGCTCTCTAAATCTGTAAATGTTTCTTCCCCTTTCCTAAAGCGGTCGTATTTACTGTTGGCCGAGATCATTTTTCTTTCAAATTGTGCTATGGCCCTTCCAACTCTTTCCTTTGAAATATCGTTTGTTCCGAATGCCTTTTTAAACAAGGAAGGATACATTGCATCCAACTCCAATTTAGCTATTGCATTGGGCCAAGTTTCATGCATTTCGATGGGGTCGGTAATTGGCAAAAGTGCCTGATTTTCAAGAGACGTAGATCTTCCATCCCAAAAAAGAAAATCTTGCCAAGCTAAATTCATTATTGCAGGCGCGTTAAAAGTGCCCGCTATTCCATCTATTCCTACACTAAATTGATTTGGGTCTGAAAAGGCTAATTCTGGAAGGTGACAAGAAGCACAGCTCATGCTATTATCTCCTGAAAGTCTAGTTTCATAAAACAACCTCCTTCCTAAAGCTATTCCCTCTACCGTCATTGGATTATCTAGAGGTAAATTCGGAGGAGAAAAACCATTTGGAGTAACCCAAATGTAAGGAGTGGGATTGAAACTATCCGAGGGATTTTTCGCTGGCAAATCTTCTTCACATGACTGAAAAAGCAGTGACAAAATCAGTATACGGAGTAAATATTTCATGTTAACCAAAGATATGAATCAAGTCTGGAGAATTGCATGTCGTTTAATCAACAGAATGATTTACTGAATAGTTTCTCCACCTTTCTAAAACTTTAACCATATCATCTGGCAGCTCACTTTCAAACACATGACGTTCTCCGCTCACTGGATGGGTTACGGCTAAAGTTCGAGCATGCAACGCCTGCCTTGGCAATATCTCAAAGTTATTCTTAATAAACTGCTTGTATTTCGCTGTATTAACCCCTTTTAAAATCTTATCGCCTCCGTAGGTTGGATCACCGAATAATGGATGACCAATGAATTGAAAGTGTGCACGAATCTGATGTGTTCTTCCTGTTTCCAATTTGCATTCTACGAGTGTCACGTATCCAAACCGCTCTAAAACTCGATAGTGCGTAACAGCATGCTTGCCAAAATCACCATCTGGAAAAACACTCATTACCTTACGATCTTTGAGACTGCGACCTAAATGACCCGTAATGGTGCCTTCATTATTTGCTATATCACCCCAAACCAGTGCAGTATAAAGTCTATCCGTTGTTCTTTCAAAAAACTGTTTTGATATGTGAACCATAGCATAGTCGCTAAGCGCTATCACAAGTAATCCGCTTGTTTCTTTATCTATTCTATGCACCAAACCAGGTCTTTCTGCCGAGGCAGCGCTTGGCAAATTCTTCATTCTGTACAAAATGGCATTCACCAAAGTGCCCGAATAATTTCCATAGCCTGGATGAACAACCATTCCGGCCTCCTTGTTCACGATGCAGAAAGACTCGTCTTCGTACACAATGTTAATAGGAATTTCCTCTGGAATGAGATCTATTTCGCGGGGAGGATATTCTAAAACAATTTGAACAACATCGTCTGGTTTAACCTTGTAGTTTGGTTTTACCGACTTGCCATTTACCCAAATTGAACCTGCCTTGGCAGCTTGCTGAATCCTATTTCTTGAAGTCTGGGCAAGTAGATTAAAAATAAACTTATCGACCCTTAAGAGTCCTTGGTTCTTATCAGCAATAAAACGATGATGTTCATATAATTCATCCTGCTCATCTGAACTCTCTGAATTAAAATCGATTTCTTTCATTAGTTCAATACCAACTTCTTGTGAAGACTCCTTCCATCCTTTCCCTGCCATTTGATTATATATATCCCTCTCTTCCAACCACTGCTTTGGATTTGCACCTTATTTGAATTATCCTTTGAAAAATAGACCTGATTTCCTAGAAGATCAAAAATTGAAAGTGTAAATTCTTGCTTATCCTTCCATTCTATATTAAAAATGTTTTCAGCCGGATTTGGATACAGTAAAATACTTTTCTCTTCTTTGATTTTCTCTTGAATGGATAAATCAACTGGTTGATACTTGAAGTACGGTCGAATCATCAATCTGCCTTGGAAAAGACTCTGAAACCAATTGCTTCCATCTGAATAGAAAATATAGGTATTGGTGTCTCCCTCATCGGTTTCTATATCCAAACCAATGTTCAATGGATTAACGGTCTGCTGAATGAGTCCAATATAAAAGGAGGTGTTTAGGTATACACCCGATGTATCTAGAGCCCAAGCAATGAATTGATCTGTTTGATAAAAATTGGGCCTGTAAATTGAATCAGAAATATAAATAGCATTTCCGGGCTGTCCGCCTTGATCTCTCCAAATTCCTATGCGAAAAGAATTGCTTGAATTTTTTACCTGAGCCTGCCCGAAATAAGCATAGAGACCTTTAATAGTATCTGCTTTATATGGAGACAGTCGGATGGCTGAGGCGGCACCACTCACATTACTGATTCCATAAACCCGTTCGGCGGAGCCATCGTCGAAAGCATAATAATTATCAAAAATATGTTCTCCTCTTAAGGTATCATTGGATCTAAAGCCATCGTTTGAACCTGTTAGGACACTGCTAATTGATAGGCTAAATGGCGCGGTTGGACTTGGATTAAGGGTAATTGGATCTAAAGGAACAGGCACTTTCTGTTCTCTATTATGGGATCCTTGATTCCATGGGATGCCGTTTTTAGTGGATATTATTAGGCCATCTTGTCTGAGGGTATATCCACGAAGATTTATACTCACACTTTGCGTGTCTCCATTTTTTCGGTAGAAGAGATCAACATTGCTAACAAATGGATTTTGTGGTCCATCTAAATGAAACCAGGGCAATGCTCGAAAGTCTTTTAACAAGGGTGCATGTGGTCTAGTAAACCCAGGGTCCGTGAACAAAGTATCATTTTGTAATCTATTAACATCTAATATTATGTAGTCTAGATTCCAAATATCAAAAGATCCTGAACGCGCTCCATACGCTGCAAATCGAAAGCGAAATCCATCTACTAGAAAGGCATTAGAATCAACTCTTAAAAATGCATTTCTAAACTTTCGTGATCCTGTAGCTTGTTTTCTCCAAACTTCCGTCCAGCTTGAATCAAGAGGAGACCAGAACTGAACCGTTAGAAAATCTCCTGCAGTAGGTGCTTCACCTTTGCCAGCTTCTTGATATTTGAAAGTCAAGGCAAGATTTGAAGGTACTCCAGTGAAGTCAAAGTGGTGCGAGGTTAAAACATCCGCAATACTATCTGAACTGTTGTCTGAAATATCATAGGCATACCCAAATTCATCTAATCCGTCTAAGGTTGCGACTCCTCTTGTTGGCACATCTGATCCATACGAATTATTAATCCATGCCTTATTATCTGACCAATAACGCGCATCTGGCCAACCGTATCTTCTTGAAAAGTCATCTCTCAGAGGTAAACCGATGGTGTCTCCAACTGCCATTGCCTTTAAATTTTGAGTTAACGCACCTCTATAAGGAAGACTCGTCTCTATTATTTGAGCCTTCAAATCAAAAAGGGCGAGAATAAGAAAAGTCAATAAAAAGCGATGGCTTAACCTTACGGTCATTATTCAGGAGTTTGAGATAGACTATCTGAGGGCACTAACGGAGAAGATGGAACTTTGTTATTATCTAAAGTCAACCAAATATCTATATCGGATCCCGATCTAGCTCCTGGCTTATCGCCATAAGGGGGATATTGTTTGTACACTACTGCATTGAGAGTATCCTCTTCAGACTCAAACAAAACAGCACCTATGTTTAACAAATGACTGGATAATAAGGCTTTTGCCTCCCAGAATTTTAATCCGCCTAAATAGGGTACACTTAAAAATTCATCTCCAAGTCCTTCTCCAAGCACAACCACTAACTTAGTGCCTCTAATCAAAGGAGTACCAGGAATAACCTCCTTGCCCTTCAGTCTCACTTCTACTACAATATCTTTTCCAATGTAAGGAACAAATTGAATATCCTGAATAATAAAACCTCTACTTTCTAGCTCAGCTAAGGCTCGAACCCTTGATTTTTCTAGAACATTGGGCAAAGCAATGGGTTTTTCTTTTCTTGGATTCACTGTTACCCTTATTGCTCTGTTTTTCTTAACCTTTGAGCCAGGGGATGGATATTGTGAGTATATGTGCTGGCCAGGGTAGTCTATGTTAAACTCAGAGCTATCTGAAATGTCAAGAGTTAGCGTGTTTTCTTCGAGAACAGCAGCGGCATCCTCAAAATGCAATCCTATAACATCTGGAACTTCTTGACTTTGATCATGCCTAGTATACGCACCGAGTAAAATTTTTGCTAAAAAATAAATCGCAATTAAAATCACAAGGGCAAGGCCCAGATTCGCGAAAAATGTTTTGCTTTTGAGAAATCGAATTAGTTTCATAAACGGCATCAAAGATAGGAATAGCAAGACTTCAATTTTATGAAATTGAATTGCCTTATTTTTGGTCAAAATTTCAGCCATTGAAACCAATTGAAGTAGCTGTTCTTATGGGAGGTTATTCCCCTGAATTTGAAATTT
Source organism: uncultured Cryomorphaceae bacterium (assembly GCA_937900215.1). Classification (GTDB taxonomy): domain Bacteria; phylum Bacteroidota; class Bacteroidia; order Flavobacteriales; family Schleiferiaceae; genus RFXV01. The sequence goes on along the minus strand of CALCFH010000164.1, from coordinate 3,132 downwards.
CTTTACTTAGCGGTAAAACCGTCCTAGACCATCTCAATAAAGAAGAATTCTGTGCCTATGCCGTTCATATTCTGAAAGATGGCTGGAAGGTTGTCAATGAGAAAGGGAGTTTTCCAATAGAGAAAGCCGATTTTAGTTGGATAGATGAAAAGGGTACTAAACATCGCTTTTCTGCTGCATTCAACGCCATTCATGGAAATCCAGGCGAAGATGGAGTTATTCAAGGTTATCTAGACATACTTGGAATACCCTACTCTTCCTCTGGCCTATTTGCTTCTGCTTTCACATTTAACAAACTACAATGCTCTGCTTATTGCAAGAAGTTGGGCGCCCATATTGCAGAATCAATTATTATTCGAAAAGACAGTATTCCATCCAATTCTGAGCTAATTGATTCGTTGGGATTGCCATTCTTCATGAAGCCAAATCGGTCTGGAAGTAGCTTTGGAGTTTCAAGAATTGCTATAGAATCGGACATTAAAAATGCCCTTGACCTGGCTTTTGAGCAAGACGAACTTGTTATTGCTGAAAAGGAAGTAAAAGGCATTGAGTTGGCTTGTGGATTGAGTGATCACAATGGTTTACCAGAAGTATTGGGCATTACCGAAATTGTTTCTAAAAATTCTTTCTTTGATTATCAGGCGAAATATTTTGGGGAATCTGAAGAAATTACTCCAGCACGTATTTCCGAGGTCGTTCAACTGGAGATAGAGAAGACAAGTACATTTCTATACCGAGAATTAGAACTGAAAGGAATAGCTCGAATCGATTTTATTCTTACCGCAGAACAAATTCCATATATGATTGAAGTAAACTCGGTTCCTGGACTAAGTCCAAAGAGTATTGTACCACAGCAGGCTGCTTGGAAAGGAATTGCTTTGAGTGAGTTATTTGGAAAAAACCTTAAAGTTTGTATGAAATGAAAATTGCTGTTTTTCCAGGATCATTTGATCCCATTACAAAAGGTCATGAAGATGTAATTCGCAGAGCCGCGCCGCTATTTGATGAAATAATAGTTGCTGTTGGAGATAATATCAATAAATCCTATATGTTCTCAAAGGAACAGCGTCTTGAGTGGATAAAATCTACCTTTGAAAACACGCCTAACCTTTCAGCTGTAATCTACAGCGGTCTTACAGTAGACTTTTGTAAAAGTGTAAATGCCAGTTATTTAATAAGAGGGCTTCGAAATCCTGCTGATTTTGAATTTGAAAAAGCAGTAGCTCAGGCCAATAGACAAATGCATTCTGGATTGGAGACGGTATTCTTTCTTACTAGCGCTACCTTCTCATACATTAGCAGTAGTATTGTGCGTGATGTTATTCGCAACCATGGTATTTACACACATTTTGTACCCCAATCAGTGCGTTTGCCTGAATAGCTGTATCAGTTTTTTTATAGTTGGATAGGTATTGTGCATCGCCTCTTCCACCTCCACTTTTTTCATCCATACCGCTTTGTCTATGTCTTCCTCTGTCTGAGGAATCAATTCGTTCTTTTCTTTCGACAAAAAATGGAACCAATAAGTGGTTTTAGCAATCCATTGATTTTTGAAAAAATAAAAATGATAGGTATTGTCTAATGGAGAAATTGTTTCCAATCTAGAGACGCCTACCTCCTCTTCTATTTCTCTCTTCGCGGCAATTTCTACTCCTTCGCCTGGTTCAATTTTACCCTTTGGCAAATCCCATTTTCCCAGCCGGTAAATCATAATAATTTCATCATCAACTGATTGAACAATTCCACCAGCAGCAAAGATGTTTTTAAATCTATTGAGAATGGAATTCAGAGCACCTTCTACATCTTCTGTTTTCAAGTGCCAAAAATTCTCATAGTCTTGATTATCAAAGTGATGTAAATTGTCTATCCATTCCTGAATAGAATCTAGATCAATTGATTTCTCAATTTTTTCTTCGGTTGTTTTACTAATTATCAGTCCGTGGTTACGGACAAAAAGTTCATACTTTTGAGCCATGGTATTTAACAAAGAGTCTGCGTACAAAACTGCTGAATTCCTTTTGAAAATAAAGGCCATCCAGCTAAAAGCAGAAAACCCATTTACTTGGGCCAGCGGTTGGAAGTCTCCTATTTATTGCGATAATCGCATAACTCTCTCTTTTCCAGAGATCCGCACAAACTTACGACAGCAAATGGTGCGAATAATCCAAGAGAAATACGATAATGTTCAGGTGATTGCTGGCGTTGCTACTGGGGCTATTGCCCTGGGAGTGCTCATAGCAGACGATCTCGGATTGCCATTTGTATATGTTAGACCCGAACCCAAAGGGCATGGAAGACAGAATCAGATTGAAGGGTTTTTGGAGAAAGGAAAACGAGTTTTGGTCATTGAAGATCTCATAAGCACAGGCGGAAGTAGTTTGAAGGCAGTAGATGCACTTCGTTCAGCGAGCACGGAAGTTCTAGGAATGATTGCAATTTTCACCTACGGTTTTGCAATCAGCGCAGAGAAATTTGCGGAATCTAAGTGTGAACTTATCACCCTAAGTGATTACGACCATCTTTTAGAGGCCTCTCTGAAAACGGGATTTATTAGCGAAAAAGAACATTTATTATTGAGCAGCTGGCGATTGAATCCAAGCGAATGGACACCGAATAAGAAATAAGTATGACCGAATTTGAAGGACCCAAGGTTACTGTTGCAAAGAGTGCCAAAGAGATTCACGACTTTTTAAGCGATTTCAACAACTTTAAATCCATAATGCCCTCTGAGGTAAATCATTTTGAATCCAATACAGATAGTTTCACTTTCGGCCTAGGTTCCATGCCAAAAGTTTCCTTGAAAAGAGCTGAGCCCGAACATGAGAATCAAATTGCTCTGCAAGCGGCAGGAGGCCCTATCGACTTTCGTCTGCTTTGCGATGTTTTTGAACTGGAGAATTCTAAAAGTGAAGTTCAATTGAAATTCAAAGGAGAATTCAATATGATGATCCGAATGATGGTTGAAAAACCATTGAAAAACCTCCTTGAGAAACTTTCTGAAGGAATTTCCAAACTATAATTGCTATGCACGCATAGTTTTTTATATATTTGAAGGAACAAATCCTTCAGATTGAAACCAGAAGAAACCGTAGATTTTCATTTAAAGTCGACTTGGCAGTCGGTTTCTCGCAT
>CALCFH010000163.1 GCA_937900215.1 uncultured Cryomorphaceae bacterium | reverse complement strand
GCAGTAATGCCCGATTTATTCCAGTTAAAATTCATTGCAACGAATGTAGAATTGATGCAGAAATTGGAGCGTTACTTAACATGACTTTAACCCAATAAAAGCAAGGTAGACTTAAATTGAGTGATTTTAACTAGTTCAATGATTTCCTTTACTCACTCGATCAAAGAGCCCAATTTAATGTTGTTACTTTTAATTTCTGTTATAAACAAGATATGATCAAGTATTCCCTTCTTTTATTTTCTATTTGCATTTCTTTTTTCTGCTTTTCTCAAGAAAAGCTATCCTTCCAGGCATCCAACTACGGCTCAGCAAGCATTGCAAATGATACACTTGATCTAGCTTGGACAGGTGGATTGAACTATATGCAGTTTAGCAGTATGGATTTGAACCACGATGGCAGAGAAGACCTGATTGGTTTTGATCGAAGTGGAAATAGAATCATGCCTTTCATTGATCAAGCTACCTCAGGAGCACCTTCCTATTCTTTTGAGCCTCAATATGCCGATAGCTTTCCCAAAATTTCAGATTGGATGCTTTTAGTAGACTACAATTGCGACGGTAAAAAAGATATCTTCTGCAAAGTTCAAACAGGCGTGGGCGTTTATGAAAATACCAGTTCAGCGAATGGCTTGAGCTTTAACTGGGCATTGGGTAGCGCTCAACACATCTCTTCTGACTATGGCGGAGGAGGCCTTTCAAATATTTATGTGAGCGGACAAGACATCCCGGCTATTGTGGATGTAGATGAAGATGGAGCCGTAGATCTTTTGACCTTCGGATTGCTTGGTACCGCCGTAGAATACCATAAGAATCAACAAAATTGCGGCTTGGATTTTTTTCTTAGGACAGGATGTTGGGGCGGATTTCAAGAAGATTTTAACTCTAATTCATTGATTTTTGGAGCTTGTGATGGAGGAAGGATAGGATCTGATCCTTCAGATCCCAATCTGAATTACGATATCGTAAATAAAACCATGCACTCGGGTAGCACCTTATTGGTTCACGATTTAAATGGAGATGGACTTAAGGATATTGTTTTAGGTGACATTTCATACAATAATTTAACGGCAGCCTATAATTCAGGCACTGTGGATAGCGCCTATATGGCTTTTCAAGACACTCTTTTCCCAAACAATACTCTAAGTGCTGATCTGTATGTTTTCCCAGCCGCTTTCTATGTGGATGTGACAGGCGATGGAATAGAAGATTTAATCGCCAGTCCGAATATTGAAGCCTCAAGAAATATAGAAAGTGTTTGGTATTACAAAAACCTGGGATCCTCTAACAATCCAAATTTTCAGTTCGAATCGAAGTCGCTTTTCCAATCCGAAAGCATTGAATTGGGAGAGGCTTCTCAGCCTGTTTTATATGATTTCGACCAAGATGGATTGGTAGATCTCTTCGTAGGAAGCAGAGGGAAATGGTTGGGAACCGCCCTTTACACCTCAGGAATTACCTACTTCAAAAATGTTGGAACCATGGGCAATCCGCATTTTGAGTGGATTACCGATGATTTTGCCAATCTTTCAACTTATTCATTGGGTAGTTACATCTATCCAGCTTTTTCTGATATCGATGGGGATGGTCTAACCGATATGCTCATTGGCACCCAAGATGGCGAGCTACACCATTTTAGACAAAATGCTTCCGGTAATCTAGTTCTTGTAGAAGCAGTAGTAGATGGAATTGATGTAGGCGCCTTTGCAACACCTTTTTTCTACGATCTTTCAAAAGACGGACTCGATGATTTGCTCATTGGAGAACAATCTGGAACTATAAATTATTACACCCGCACGGGAAGCGGTTCTAATTTGAACCTTCAACTAGTTTCTGAGAATTTCGGTGGAATTCGAATTACCAGCGCCACCCAAGGTGCAAACTCGGGTTATTCTATTCCAGCTATCATCCAATTTAATCAAAAAGAAATTCTGTTCACAGGTACAAATGATTTGGGAATCATTCAGTATGACAGCTTAGAAAATGCATTAAACAATGTTGCCATTCAAACAGCGGTATTGAAAACAGATAGCCAAGTTATCTCAAACTACAACTTGACCCCATTTGGTACTTCCAAAAGAGTAGGACGAAATCACCTTCTATACAAGGCAAATGAGCTAAAAGCACAAGGATTGGTTCGCGGTTGGATAGATAGAATTGGTTTTGATGTCGAATCCATGAATAATCCGATTATCTATAATCTAAACATCCGACTGAAGACTACCAACGCCGATTCTATCACCCAATTTGAGTCAGGATTTGAGGAAAGCTTTAAAACCTTCTCACCCTTTACGGTTACCAAAGGCATCAATTATATCAGTTTACAAAGGCCGTTTTTATGGGATGGAGAGAGTCATCTTCTCATAGAAATTTGTTTTAGTAAAAACCTTCCCAATCCCGTTATCACATTAATGGGGAGCCCCACCTCTTATTCATCTAATGCCTACGGGGATGTAGACAACAATAACAATATGTCGGCAGATGGGTGCGCCATTTCGTTACTTGGGAAATCTAAAATGCGTCCGAATTTATACATCCAATCCATACCCGCAGTTCGGGAAACAGCAAGAACGAGTGTAATGGGTTCTCGCACATCACCCACATTTGCCCTTTTAGACACAGATACAATTCCAGATATGCTTACTGGCAATTTATCGGGTGGTGTTTTGTATTTCCAAGGATTTATGGAAGATGCTTCGGGAATAGGTTTAGAAGAGAAACCGAGAGCATCTACCCTCTCTCAGTTAAGCGTTTATCCAAATCCAACCAATGGATTTTTTACCATTCAGTGGGAAGGGCATTATGGTCCTAAAGAATATGTCCTTTACTCACTCATGGGAGCTGAACTAATATCTGGAAAGTGGAATGAAGGCGGAATGCAATTCAATCTCAAACCAGGACTCTATCTTCTTAACATTCAAGACGGTACAGAGAGTAGAACGGTTCGACTAATCTTTCAGTAGTTTCTTAGACTAGCTGTTTAAATGCTTAGTATATTCGCATTGTAATTAAACAGATATCTATATGAGCCAAACCGACTTAATTTCGTTACTCGGATCTGAGGCAGAAAGCCTTTTACAGCATCAGTGTCAGACCATTTCAAAAGATTTGATCCATCTTCCTGGCTCAGATTTCTTAGACCGAATTTTTATTCAAAGCAATCGTCCAACTCCTGTTTTAAATAGCTTACACGACTTATACAACAATGGTCGTTTGGGTGGTACAGGCTACCTTTCTATACTTCCAGTAGATCAAGGTATTGAGCATAGTGCTGGAGCCTCTTTCGCTCCAAATCCAATTTATTTCGATCCTGAGAGAATTGTAGAATTGGCTATTGAAGGTGGATGTAATGCCGTTGCAAGCACATTTGGAGTACTAGCTAGTGTAGCTAGAAAGTACGCACACAAAATTCCTTTTGTAGTAAAGATTAATCACAATGAATTGTTGACCTATCCAAATACCTTCGACCAAATTATGTTTGGTTCTATTGAAGAGGCTTGGAATATGGGCGCGAAAGCGGTGGGTGCAACCATTTATTTCGGTTCAGATGAATCCAGCAGGCAGATTATGGAAGTAGCTGAGGCTTTTGAATATGCACACGAACTTGGAATGGCAACCATTCTTTGGTGTTATACAAGAAACAACGCCTTTAAAGTAGGTGGAAAGGATTATCACACATCTGCTGATTTAACGG
>CALCFH010000162.1 GCA_937900215.1 uncultured Cryomorphaceae bacterium | reverse complement strand
ATACAGCGTATCTCTTTGTTATGAGATGCTCAATCAAAACGCTAAGGCCATTGAGTTTTTCCAGCAACATATTGACTCTGAACCCTACTCTGAACAGGCTTGGTACCATCTTGCCATCTTATTTTCAAAGGCCGATAATTTAGAAAAGGCCAATTGGGCTATAGATTATGCACTTCTAATTGACGAGGAATTTACCGCTGCCTATTACGAAAAAGCACGTATTCTTGAAAGAATGGAGTGCTATGAAGAAGCCGCTCAAACTTATAAGAATAGCTTTCTCTTCGATGCTCCTTCTGCTTATGGCTATTATAAAATTGGCTGTTGTTACAGCGAGCTAGAAGACCTTAGGAAGGCAAAAATATTCTTGACAAAATCTATTAAAGAAGACCCTGGACTAGACGAAGCTCATTTGGAATTGGCTTTGATTTTAGATGAGTTGAATGAGATGCAAGAGGCTCTTTATCACATAAATAAAGCCTGCGAATTAGATTCTGAAAATCCTGAATACCTTCTTACCAAAGCAGAAATCTGCAAGAGAATGGGTCTACTATATGAATCGAGTGAGGCCTATACTGAACTTCTCGAATTAGGACATACCGATACGGATATCTATATGGAATATTCAGAATTGCTGATTTCCATGGATGAGGTAGAACAAGGAATGGAGCTTTTATACAAAGGGGTTTTACTCAATCCACTTAGTGCTGAAATAAGATTGTATCTATCTGGATTTCTGTATCTTATGCAAGAAGAGGACGAAGCTTCCATCTATCTAAAGCAAGGTTTAAAGCTCGACTTTAAGAAACTTGAATATTTCGAGGACCTTTTCCCTAGCCTTCTTGAAAATGAAAAGGTGCAATTCATTATTCAATCTCTACGAAAAAAGTAATGGCAATAAGAAAGGGTTGGAAATCCTATTTACCCGTATTTTTTAGGGGGATGGGAATGGGCGCAGCAGATGTTGTACCTGGTGTGTCTGGCGGAACAATAGCTTTTATTACAGGTATTTACGAAGAGTTGATTGATACAATTAAATCATTCGATCTCAGTCTTGTGAACGACCTTATAAAAGAAGGTCCAAAAGCAGCTTGGAAGAAAAGCAATGCCAATTTTTTATTGGCCCTATTTGCCGGAATTGCGGTAAGCGTTTTAAGTCTTGTTCGCGTTATTCACTATCTACTCGACTTCCACCCGATTCTTATCTGGAGCTTCTTTTTCGGATTAATTGTTGCCAGCGCAATTGCAGTGGGTTTGAAAATAAAAAAATGGAACGCTGTGGCAATCATATTGTTGATTGCAGGAGGCGGCATTGCCTATTGGATTACTCAAACCACTCCATCTGAAACGCCTAATTCACTTTGGTTTATTTTCTTTTCTGGTTGCCTGGCTATTTGTGCAATGGTTTTACCGGGTATTTCAGGAAGTTTTATTTTATTGCTCCTAAAGAAATACAATTACATTACTGAAGCTGTAAAAAACTTAGATCTGATTACTATTGCGGTTTTTATGGCAGGCTGTGTCGTTGGACTTCTTAGTTTTTCTAAGGTTTTAAGTTGGATGTTTAAGAAGTATCACGATGCTACTATAGCCCTTATGACTGGCTTCATGATTGGCTCTTTGGGAATAGTTTGGCCATGGAAAAGAGTAATCGAGTCTCGCTTAAATTCACATGGAGAAATGGTCCCTTTTAGATACGAAAGCATCCTACCACAGAGTTACGAAGGTGATTCACAATGGCTTTTCGCTGGAATATTGGCATTAATTGGCTTTGCTCTCATATTCATCCTCGATACAATGGGCAACAAAGCACAAAAAGATTAATTCTTTTGGTCTTAGGTCTCATAGGTAAAAGTCTAGTTTACAGCTTCTCCCCTGCTTTTTTTGCATCACATTTGGACAAGCTAGGCCTCACCAAATCCTTCAGTTATTCTTCTTTTGAATTGAATTCATTGGATGGATTTATAGAATGGGCAAAGGAACTCAAGCCGTTAGGACTCAATGTTACCATACCTTATAAAGAACGTATTCTTGAATTTGTAGACTTTCAAAGTGCTGAGGTAAAGGAGATTGGAGCTGCCAACACTTTGTTGTTTAAAGATGATGGAAGTATTTCCGCCTACAATACCGATTGTATTGGTTTTGAAAAAAGTCTCTTCTCAAAACCTACTGCTAGCCAATTTTCAAAAGCTTTGATTTTAGGCAGTGGCGGCGCTTCAAAGGCCATTCAATTTGTATTGAAATCCAATCAAATTCATTTCGATGTAGCTGGAAGAAATACGCAAGCAAACATCTCCTTTTATGACCTTCCCTTTCTCAATTTATCAACCTATGATTTAATCATTAATTGCACACCCTTAGGAACCTTTCCAAATACCAATGAATGTCCTCCTCTATTGTATAATAGTCTACATAATAAACAGATAGTGTTTGATTTAGTCTATAATCCCTCTCCAAGTCTTTTGTTGGAAAAAGCCCTCAATAACGGCTGTACTGTATTAAATGGGTATGAAATGCTAGAGATTCAAGCACTTTCTTCATGGGATATTTGGTATCGATACAGTATGACTAAAGAGGAAGGGCTATTTTTGTAGCCGAATCGGCAATCCGAAAAATGGAACACATCGAAAATAATGAAGAAGCAATGGAGAATGAAAATACTCCAATAGCGTCTACTTCTACGACTGAGCAAGAAATAACTCAGGAAATTCAAGATGCATCTGCAGACAATGCAGAAATCGCAAATGACTCTGCTACAGGTGAATATGTCTCTAAAAACGGTGAATCTGTTGATGAAAATCCGGAAGAGGAGACTTCACACGAAGAAACAGTTCAGTCAGAGGATGAACATGAGGAAGAGCTTCCTGAATTCTCTACAATGGAATCAGATGAGCTTATTCTTCTGGCATCAAAACTGTTGAAAGAACGCCCTATATCTGAGCTACGCTCTGCTTTTGATGGTATAAAAGTGGTCTTAGACTCAAGATTTGATGCGGATTCTCAAAAAAATTTCAATCAATTTGTTGAAGAAGGTGGAAACCCTATAGATTTCCGCTATTCCAATCCGAAAAAAGACAACTTCAGAAAACTTTACGGAGAATACAAGGAAAAAAGAAGAAGCTACTATAAAGAGTTAGAAGGTCAGTTGACCAAAAATCTTCGGACTAAGCTTTCTTTAATTGAAGAACTAAAAGCCTTGATTCAAAAGGAAGAATCTCTTTCTGAGGCTTTTGAAGAGTTCAAATCCATCCAAACACGTTGGAAAGAAACTGGTTTTGTCCCCAAGGAACAGGCAGAAGATATCTGGAAAACCTATCACTTCCATCTTCAAAATTTCTATGATTTTGCTCAAATCAATAGAGATCTTAGAGACTTAGACTTCAAGAAGAATTTGGAGCTGAAAGAAGAACTCTGTACCAAAGCTGAAGAATTAGTTAATCATAATTCAATTAAAGAGGCCATACAGGCTCTAAATCAACTTCATAAGGAGTACAAGAGAATTGGTCCTGTTGAGCCATTAAAAAGAGACGATGTCTGGGATCGATTTTCTGCAGCGAGTAAAGCCATTCACGACAAGAGAAATGAATGGTTTAAGCAGCAAGAATCGATCAATGCAGAACGACTTCAAGCAAAAAAAGAGATTGTAGTTAGCATGGCTGCCTTTCCTACAGAAGGATTGAATTCACATTCAACATGGCAGAAAGCGTCTACTGAGATGGAGGAGCTCTTCACCAAGTTCAAGAGTCTTGGGAGAATAAATCACAAAGAAAACGACCTTGTTTGGGAAGAAGCGAAAAATGCATATTTTTCATTCCAACATCTTAGAAACGAATACTATAAGGAGATTAAATCTGTCTTCAAAGAGAATCTAGAGAAGAAAAAGGCCCTAATAGACAAAGCCACAGAATTAAAGGATAGCGAAGATTGGAAAGGTACAGCAGATAAGCTGAAGAGAATACAAGCTGATTGGAAAAATACAGGCCAAGTGGGCAAGAAAGATTCCGATAGACTTTGGAAGGAATTTAGAGCTGTATGCAATCATTTCTTCGATAGAATGAAGGCCAAAAATGAGGAGGCACGCCAAGTATATGAAGTGAACTTCACATCTAAAGAACTAGTATACAATGAACTAAAGGCAATCGTAGATCTGAAAGTGGTCTCACTCGTGAGATTCTTGAAGAGAATATG
>CALCFH010000161.1 GCA_937900215.1 uncultured Cryomorphaceae bacterium | reverse complement strand
GTGTTTTCTATGCTCTTTTGGTTCAACCAAATAAGAAGGAAAATTCCAATTCCAATAAATAGAAGATGTTTAAGCCTACCGCCCAAATACACAAAGCCTATGAAGAGGGAAGAAATAATAATGGAAATCCAGGCTGCTCGACTGCTAGAGATAAAAAGACTAATAAGCAGTAGGATGCCTATGCTTGTAAAAAGATAGTTTCTTGGAGATTTTGGGTTGTAAAGAGGCCAAAGCAAGAATGGAAAGACGAAGAGAGAAAGGCTGGAAGAAAAAACGGTGTGATCTTTAAAGAAAGGTTTTCCAATTAAAGGCGCTGCGCCCGGATTGAACTGATACGGCAACAAATTATAAACAGAGAAGAAACTAAAAAACAAAACGGCTACTGAACTGATAAGGTAGATTATTCTAAAGTTTAAATTGTACTTAGTCAATAGGATATAGATTCCTCCTACCGCTGAAACGAGAAAAATACAATTGACAATCACATACTTAAATGAAACCAGCACCATACTAGAAAAGAGGCTGCTTATGATCCAAATGAGCATGAGCGTCATTAAATTTAGGGCAATAGGGTGTTTAAGCACTTTATAGAGTTGCTCTTTATCAAAATAAAATTCTAAGAGTACGGTAAAGAATAATAATACCGCGAGAGGTTCGGAAGGAAGGGTGATTTCACTTCCACCTAAAAGCGGAAAGTCTAAACCAAATAGGGTAGTAGCAAGAAGGAGCAGGAATAGGCCTTTGGTTAAGCGAAATCTTTGAATAAGAAAGCTCACGCAAAAGGCTAAGAATAGCAATATCGCCGCAATGCTATTCTGTTTAAAAAAAGCAATGAGGATTAGCGGAATGAAAAGAGCAATAAGAACCGCGAAACGCTCCGATTGCCTTAGTGTACGAATGAAATCAAGCAAGGTTGAGATTTCGTATTAAAATATAGATCAAAGTACTTAAGAAGCCAGCAATCAAAGCAATAAGTCCTTTCTTTGGGAAAACAGGTTTGCCTTGCGGAATGGCCGAACTCACAACATAGCTGCTAGGAACTTCAGCTTGGAGAAGGTCGTTGAGTTCTTCCCAATGCCATTTTAAATTTAAATAACGATCGAGCTCAGAACGGTATTGAAGTTCATAATGTGTAAAGCGACTGCTCTTTCGCTCTTCGCCATAATTCCAAACACTTTCACCCGCCAACCTCATTACTTCAAGGCTATCTGACATACTCTCAACAATCGCTTTCATATCCATAAAAGATTCAAATGCAGAATGGGCCGCAGAACGAATATTCTCTTTTACAACGCTATTCTTGTGTTGATCAGCAAGTTCTACCAATCGGTTGGCCATAGTGGCGGCCAATTTTGCATCTCGATCTTGAACTGAAACCACAATGCTTTTATTTATGGTTCGGTTGAAATGAATTCTAGAATTATATTTTTTCTGCAAATTCTCAAGCCAAAAAGGGGATAAGGTATCAATCTCATATCGTTCAATTAGATTAAACTCCTCAATCATAGAGCGTTGAACGGCTTCAGATTGTATCATTTCTAATTGTTCACCCACTTCTTTATCACCACCAAATCGAATTCCAGCGCTCACTAAATGGATGTTTGCGTGGGTGTTAGGAGGGAAAAAGACACAATTGCTTTCGTAAAGTGGTGTAAATGCAAAATAGGAAAACAGATATGCGAGGAAAGCGGATCCTGTAAATAGAAATAGTGGAATGCGAAAGGAAGCGATGGATTTCAAATTGAAATTTTAAAGAAGAAACGAAGGTCTAAAAGTAAAGCATTGAAAATGGTTTAGACTATCTTTATACCAATTCGGTCTCCACTAACAATACCTTTTAATTCACTCCCAATTTGATTCCATTGGGTAGACATCCTTGTTGCGATAAAAATGAATGGGAGGTAGGTAGTTTTGATTTTCATGTGTAGAGTTTTTAAAACAGGTTAAAGTTGAGTTTCTCTGTTTAAATGTGTCTCACGCTTAAGCGTGAAAAGGAATTTTTAATTGATACCCATCGCTTAATTAATTGAAAATAAATTAATTATAAACTTGATGGCTTCTAGTAAATTCGATTAATTGGGGAGGGTTACCAGTCCTACCTAAGATAAATGTTAAAGTTAACGACCAAATTGCCTATGGAATCTTCTAGCACAATGGGAAGAATCCGATTCTCAGCTGACTTCTTTTTTGCCCAAGGATCAGAAGCAATATGTGGGTCTCCCTTAAAGTACAGTTGAGAAATAAGCTCGTCTTGATTTTTTGCGCTCACCCTAAAGTGAATATGCGCAGGTCTAAACTGGTTTCCATTTAAATATTTACCTGGAAGTAATGTCTTAAAAGAGTAGAACCCATTTTCATCTGTATACCATTGAGCCCTATGTTGAAATTTATCAGAATTATTATCGTATTCGCCTTTATTACTACAATGCCAAATCTCAACTTTTGCATCTTTTAAGGGAGTACTGCAATCGGATCCGCATACAATTCCCTTTATCAGTACTTCCTGCCCCTCCATGCCTTTGCTTATCAGATTGTTCCGAACTGGAGCATTGTCTCTGTAATATGGTCCTAGTATGTCGTTGGTTGTTTCGCAATTTCCTGAGAAATCTTCTTCTTTTTTCACAACAAATCCAAAGGTTGATAATGCGAATGCGCTTAAAACGCTGGTTTTGAGAAAATCTTTTCTATTCATCATCTTGCCTTTATTTTGATGGAGCAAATTTTGTTCCATCCTTCGAGAAAAGAAAAAATAGATTAATTGCCTGAAAGATATTCCTTAATGGCTGGGCATGCTGTACATTTG
>CALCFH010000160.1 GCA_937900215.1 uncultured Cryomorphaceae bacterium | reverse complement strand
TCTCTGACTATAGCTCTGGCTATTGGAGTAGCACTACAATACATACCCAATCTCGATATCTACTATTTGAAAATCAAAATGCATTTGTGGGTTGGACCCAACGCGCAAATGGATTTTCTGTTCGATGTATTAAAGATTGAAGATAGAACCAAGCCTTAGACTGATTTCCTCGGTCTAATTGGAGAAAACTGCATTAACCGCATAAAGAGCAGGTCTCTCATGGAGTTCGCTTTTTGTTGAAGGAAATGCTTTTCCGAGGAATTGAAAAAAGCACCTTTTTCGTTAAGGGAATAATAAACAATACCTTATACTTTAGGCATTGCCATTGAAACAACTCTTGCTTATTTCCCCCAACGACTCTCAGCCCACTCTTTTTGCTCATTGGGTGATAGGAAAGTCCAAGCGACTATTCTACTGGATTTATTCCCGCTACCCATAGGAATGGTTTTGATTTCTTTGGCCTCCATTCTTTCTAAGGATTTATAAGTTCCTTTTAAGTTGGAATGCTTCGATACTAAAGTAGAAAACCAAAAGCAATTCTTCGAGAACTTTTTACTCTCCAAGACTATATTGTGTATGAACTTATATTCTCCACCTTCACAGATAAGTTCTTCGCTAAGTCCCGAAAAATTGAGAACGGGTTGATCTTCTGTTTTTCCAGTTAGGTTCTTGATCTTTCTTCGTGTCACTTTTTGAGCTTCTTCTAAAGAGGAATGGAAAGGAGGATTGCAAAGACTGAAATCGAACTTTTCTTCTTGATCTATTATTCCAAAAAATACATCCTTTCGACTCTGCTGCAATCGGCACTCAATCTTACCTATTAGTGAAGCATTGGCAGCAACTATACTCTTAGCTGTTTCTATGGATTTAAGATCTATGTCTGATCCAACAAACTTCCAAGCATACTCTGTTGCACCAAGTATTGGATAGATACAACTCGCTCCAACCCCAATATCCAAGCATTGAATAGAATGCCCTCGAGGAATAACACCCGAATTACTTTCGGAAAGTAGATCGGCCATATAATGCAGATAATCTGCCCTACCGGGAATAGGCGGGCAAAGATTTTCATTAGGGAAATCCCAATTCTCAATTCCGTAGTAGTAATTCAATAAGGCCTTATTCAGCGCCTTTACAGCAAGAGGATTTGCAAAATTGACGGATTCTCCACCGTGTTTATTGTGTTCAATAAATGGGACCAACTCAGGATTAGAAGCCTTTAAAGCATCTAGATCATAGCGGTCACGGTTTCTATTTCGGGGATGTAGTCTTGTTTTCTCCTGTGTTTTATCTGTGGACATATTTACTTATCTAATTATTTCATTCTGTCTTAGTCGCTTTGGCCTTTTACATACTGCTTTCACCTGCTTACCTTCTTTCATAGGAATGGCCAAAAGAATGGATAGATAAAATAAAATTTCACTTAAGCGTAATACCTCATTTACAATAGATGCAATAGATTTGGAACTCTTCTTAACACTTGAAATACCATTTATTTCGAAAGGAAATGTACAAACCCAATCGACCAATATACCAAA
>CALCFH010000159.1 GCA_937900215.1 uncultured Cryomorphaceae bacterium | reverse complement strand
TAAGTGGAGAAGGATATTATTTGGCCGGCGATGCCGCTTCGCTAATAGATCCTTTGGATGGACATGGAATTGGTGCCGCAATGTGGTCAGGCTACGAAGCGGTTCAAAGAATTGCGGATGTTTTATTGGATGGAAAGTCAGAAAGTCGAGCAGCCAGAGAGTACTACAAAGAGTTGGATGGTCGGTTCTATAAAAAATTCAGGCTGCACCGAAAGATGCTTTACTTCTCCTCCTTATCCTTTCTCCTTAACGCTATAAGTATACCGTATTTGATGCGAATAGCGGGCTTTAATACGGTTAACGATACAGATTAGAAAATAACTTTGGTCTATGACCGAAGAATATTTGCATTACAGCTGGAAAAGCAAGCGATTTGATTTTCAGAATTTAGAAACAACACAGAATCAGAACCTTCGGATAAAAACTATGGGCTACGCGAATTCAAATTCCGGCCCAGATTTTTTATTTGCTCAGATTCGCATCAATGGTGTACTTCTCTTCGGCCATGTCGAAATTCATATAAAAAGTTCAGACTGGTATGCGCATGGTCACCAAAATGATTTAGCCTATGAGGCAGTGGTGCTTCATATTGTCTACACGGCAGATCAATCGGTTTTTCGAATAGATGGAAGTGAAATACCACAACTAGAACTAAGAGATAGATTGAATGAATGGAGCTTTCAGCGATATCAAAGTTTAGTAGAGAATCAAAAGTGGATAGCCTGTGAGAATTTTATAATTGACTGGCCAAGGGAGAAAGCACGCCTTTGGCTTTATAGATTGGCTATTGAGCGTTTTGAGAATAAGTGGCAGACTCTGTATAAAAGGTTGGAAGAGGGAGATTCATTCTATCAAATTTCTTGGGAATTATTGGCAAAAGGCTTCGGAATGAAGGTAAACGCAGAGGCTTTCACTGCCTTAGCAAGGAAAATATCATGGAAACAAGTTCTGGAATCTTCGGCTAAAGGACCACATATTTTAGAAGCACTATTTTTTGGCGCAGCCGGCTTACTTCCGCCTAAAGAAGAGGCCAAGGGCTACCTTCAGAATCTTCTTAGTGAATGGAGCTTTCTGCAATCGAAGTGGAATATCCAACCTATGCAACCTATTGAATGGCGTTTTTCACGTATGCGTCCGGCAAATTTCCCTACCGTAAGATTGGCTCAATTGTCGAGTCTTATCCATGCCCATCCTGAGTGTATAGAAAAACCAGGTACTAAGATTCTGTGGAGACCCTTTTCAGAGTGGTATCAGACTCATGACTGGGTAAAACACTTTCATTTTAAAACTCAGTCAGAAGATAAGCTCCATTTTCTTCCTAGTCAAGGCTTTTTAGTCCATCTCGAGATAAACGTTTTCTACCCACTGCGATTTAGCTGGCACCGATGGCAAGGAAATGAAAGCTATGCGGAAGACCTTTTAGATGCAATGGAAAAACTACCTGCGGAGAATAATTCAATCGTTAAGAGGTTTAAAGACCTTGGCTTAGAGCTAAGTAATGCTATAGAATCGCAAGCAAGTCTTCAGTTATTTAATGAATTTTGCCAGCACAAAAGGTGCTTGCAATGTTCAATGGGTCAGCATATCTTAGAGCGTTAAAGAAAAGCTATTTTTGACCTATGAAGGAAGAGGCAGTACTGCGTTTAAAGTATGAATTTGAAAAGCAAGGATTTGAAGTCTGTTCCCGATTAGGAGAACGGATGAGTCTACCTGCTAGACATATTCGTCTGTTCTTTATTTATGCTTCTTTTTTGGCCTTAGGCTCACCGATAATTCTTTATATGGCACTGGCTTTCATACTAAACCTAAAGGATTATGTATACCAAAGAAAGACTTCCTTTTGGGATATTTAAGAATTCATTTTGCTCATAAGTGCTTATTAGTATCTTGTGCACTATTCCGATGAGAAAAGAATGAAAACCAAGATACTTATAACCGGTTCAAACGGTCTTTTAGGTCAAAAACTGATATTGGCTATGAGTCCAATGCCTGAGGTGGAGCTTATTGCTACATCCAGAGGCGCAAACCGATCCTCCTTTCGTGATTCATATAGATATATTCCATTAGACATTACTTCTGCTGAGGAAGTAATGCACGTATTTGCGCAAGTAAAACCCGATGTAGTTATTCACACCGCGGCAATGACGCATGTAGATCAATGTGAACTAAACCCAAAAGAATGCAATACACTCAATGTAGTTGCTGTTCAGAACGTTGTAGATTCATGTGCGGTCATCAACGCCCATCTTGTTCATCTATCAACAGATTTCATTTTTGACGGAACAAAGGGGCCGTTGTCGGAAGACGAAAAACCCAATCCGGTAAGTATTTATGGGCATTCTAAATTGAAGGCCGAAGAAATAGTACAGTCAGGATTAAAGAGCTGGAGCATACTCAGAACCATGCTGGTCTATGGTGTCGCAGATGAAATGAGCCGGAGCAATATCGTCTTATGGGCAAAACAATCTTTAGAAGATGGAAAGCACATTAAGGTGGTAAACGATCAGTTTCGAACCCCAACCTTAGCGGAAGATTTAGCTCAAGCCTGCGTTCTTGCGTCTCTTAAGAGGGCAGAAGGTATCTACAATATCAGTGGAGAAGAGCTCTTTAGTATAGCGGAGTTTGTTTATAAAATTGCCGATTTTTGGCATTTAGACACGAGCTTAGTTAAAGAAATAAGTACACAATCTCTGGCCCAACCCGCCATGAGACCGCCAAGAACAGGCTTTATTATTGATAAGGCAAAATCGATTTTAGGTTATCGTCCGCATTCAATCCAACGCGGATTACAACTGGTAGATGAGCAATTAAAGAGAAGAGAAAACCAATAGCAAAGGAAATAGAATGAGTGAAGTAAAAGAATCATGGGGCTCTAGAATTGGATTGATACTGGCGATGGCCGGAAATGCGGTAGGACTTGGAAATTTTTTGCGTTTCCCCGTTCAAGCGGTTCAAAATGGAGGTGGTACGTTTATCATCCCCTACCTTATTAGTTTTCTACCGATGGG
>CALCFH010000158.1 GCA_937900215.1 uncultured Cryomorphaceae bacterium | reverse complement strand
CGGGTATATTTAAACCCCATTCAGAGCGAAGAAAGCGCACAGAGTCTACCTAAAAGTGTTAAAAACTTGCTTGAAAAACGGAAATAAGCAGTCTATTCCCTCAAAATTTCGTCAATTTGCAGACAGTTCGTAATTTCAGCCCCTTATAAAAACCCTTTATTTTGAGAGTTCCTATGGAATCTGAGTTATTCCAAACATTGCACCCTGAAGAGGGAAAAAAGAATAAGCCCATTACCTTAGATCGGTATGAGTTGGTAAAGAATGCCATTTTGGAGCTTCTAACCACTGTTGAACCTACCTATTCAGAGATGGCCGATGGCATAAAAGAAATCTTGCCTACTTCTTTCGATGGAAGCATCCGATGGTATACAGAAACAGTGAAACTAGATTTAGAAGCAAGAGGGCTTATTGAGCGCATTGAAACACGTCCGCAACGGTATCGTTTGATTAAGAAGTAAACTGCCCCTTAAACAGAAAAGTGATTTTTCTTCTATACTAGCGTTTTTTAAGAGCCGCATACAAAAGGAAAAGACTTCCCAACCAAACAGATAATCTAAGCAGATAGTCACCGTGCTTACTGTAAAAAGTAAGTTCAGGATTGGCGGCTATTTTTTGAACAAGTGCCCCTCGCTCTTCCCATCCAAGTTGTTGGGTAATATCTCCTCTTTGACTAATAAAAGCAGAGATGCCCGTATTGGCAGAGCGCGCTACAGCCTTCCGGCTTTCAATAGCCCTTATACGAGTATAATGTAAGTGCTGTCTGTGGCCCTCACTGTCTCCCCACCATCCATCGTTGGTAATCAGAAAAATGAGCTGTGCCCCTTTTCGGAAGTATTCACCTTGAAATTCACCAAATTCATTCTCCCAACAGATAATGGGTGCAACTTTGAATTGTCCATCATCGGAAATGAAAACTTCACGCTTTTCTTGTGTACGATTGCTCCCTGAAATTCCTCCAAAGTCAATAACTATATCGCCTAATAAAGGCTCCAACACTTGAAGAAAAGGCATTTTCTCCGCCGCAACAACCAGTTTTGATTTGTGATAAAGAGGTATAGAATCTGCAGCACTCACCTGCATAGCCGTATTGTACACATCGTACCAGAAATCGCCATTTTCATAATACCGAGCCGTTTCCGTAGCCTGGAAGGAGTACCTACGAATGGTATTGGCACCTAAGATTAAGTGCAGTTGTGGATATTGTTTCTGAAAAGACTGCAAGAGCTTCAGTAAACCTTCGCCTTCCAAATTAAACTCATCTATACCCTTTGGAATGAGCGTTTCTGGACCGACTACATAGCGGGTTTCCGGGCCTATCTCCTTTTCTGCCAAAGAGAGAAAGAGCTGTAACTGAGTAAGAGGTGAAAGGCTAAATTTCTCTTCGTAGGGCTCAATATTGGGCTGTACCACCACCACTTCCACCTCTTGGCCTTTGGAAGAATAGCTGTAGTAAATGAGAAGGGAAAGAGCAATGGGTAGGCTAAGAACTAAAACAGGCTGTAGAAATGAAATACGGTTTTCTTTTTTAAATCCGCCTTTCGCCCAAGCAAAAACAAAAAGTAAATTAACAAGTACAATCCAAACACTTCCTCCAAAAACCCCCGTATACTCGTACCATTGAATCCATTTTGGATAGTCTGCAAAGGCATAACCCAGCGCCAACCAAGGCCATTCCATATCCCAGGAAAGAAGAATCCACTCGTGGGTAAGCCATAGAAAAACCAAGGCAATATTGCCCTTTTGAGCTCCCAGTTGGCGTCGACAAAAAACATAGCCCACCATTAAAAGTGATTCTACACTGGCCGCAATGAGCACCACAGCGGCTAATCCCGACCAATGTGCTAAGCTTATCCACCAGCCTGTTAGTCCATTCCATATTGCAAAAGAGAGCCATGCATAAAAAAACACCTTGCCATAAACTCTTTTCTCTTGGGATAATGAAAGATCACGCAAGACAATGAAAAGAGGCACCAAAGCGATGAAAACAAGAGGCGAAAGATGCCTATCTGGCCAAGAAAGGTAGAGAAGAAAACCGCTAAGCGCGGCTAGACCAAGACGAAAGGGCGGCTTCACTTTTTAGCTAGAAAAAATTTAAGGCTAAATATGTTGCTATACAAAGCAGTAGATACATCGCCAATATCCGTTAGAGCATAATCAAGGCTAATGCCTTTGTAGTAAAAGCCAATACCCATATTGGGCTGAAGTGTTACTTTTCTCTCACCCGAGAAATCGAGCGTTCTAGAAAAATTAGAGACCCCAGCGCGAATAAAGACAATTCCTTGGTAGCCCAGTTCCAAACCCAAGCTTGGATCTATATTGCCAAAATTGGCCGTAACCAGCGTATTTCTTTGTCCATCGAAAGTAAACTCAGCATTTACCTCCGTGCGGAGCGCGTATTTTTCATTGAGATCCCATTTGCGAGCCACCCCAAGGGTTAATCTTGGAAGGGTAAGTTCAATGGCATTTCTTGGCGCCTCATTTCCCGTTTGAAGAAACACATCGCCCAAGGCATCTTCGTTTACACTCCACGCATTAAAGGTAGAAGTGGCATCACGCAAAACACCTCCAAACTCCCAATTCTTCCGCTTGTACTGCGCACCCAGATCAAACCCAAATCCAAACGCATCGGCAAAACGACCGATGTTGCGATAGATCAGCTTCACATTTCCACCGAAATTCAATCCAGCTATTTTCTCCGAGCTCCGCGCATATGAGAGAAAAAGAGCATAGTCTGCTGCCGAGAAAAGCCGAATGCGATCGTAGTTCACATTTCCCTCGCTATCAATCAATTCAGAGGTATCCGGGATGTCATCCACCCCAAATCGAATGAGGCTTACCGCAGCTACACTGGTAGCATCAATAGGCATAGAAGCCGCCAAATAATCGTATTGAGCCAAAGAAGCAAAATACTCCGCATGCATGGCCGCAAACTGGTATTGGTTATTGGTACGCATCAGTCCGGCGGGGTTCCAGTAGGCAGAAGAAATATCGCTAACACTTGCGACTACGGCATTGCTCATGCCAAAAGCCCGGGCATCTACACCAATGTTCAGAAACTCATTAGAATATTTTCTCCCTTGACCGAAGCCAAGAATAGGAAGAAGAAGGAGGAAGAAGGTCTTTTTCATTTGAGGGATCAAATATCTCTAATTTCACGAGTACTAAGCGTTTTATTCGACTTAATATTGTGCAATCATGATTCGATCTGCCCTACCCAACCTGCTCACCGCCTCCAATTTACTATGTGGAGTGCTTGCCATTGTTCAGGTTTTGTACTTCAACGATCTCGTTTTGGCGAGTTACCTCATTTTTGCCTCCCTCCTATTTGATTTGTTGGATGGAGCACTAGCTAGAGCTTTAAAGGTGGATGGAGAGCTTGGAAAACAGCTCGATTCTTTAGCCGATGCTATTAGTTTTGGGGTGCTGCCCGGCTTAATGCTTTTTAAATTGGGGATGCAAGACTCAGAAGTCATGGGCTTTTGGAATTATTTTGCCTTCTTGGTTCCTGTTTTTGCCGCTTTTAGATTGGCTAAGTTTAACATCGATACCAGACAGAGCTACTACTTCATTGGCCTTCCTACTCCAGCTGCTACTGTATTTGTTATTTCCTTTCCGCTCATCTTATTTGTAGACGGATTTGAAGCTGCGGGTCTGTTGTTTTACAATCCTATTTTTTTGGCCGTCATCTCAGTCTTTCTGAGCATAATGATGATTGCACCCATTCCGCTCTTATCGCTCAAAGCATCCAAAGGCAAGAAACCGTCTAAACTCATTTGGCTACTAGGTGGATTGGGGATAGTGAGTTTTTCATTTTTCCATTTCTTAGCGCTGCCTATTGTGATACTTTTGTATCTGTTTTTGTCACTCCTTTTTTTCAAACCGCATGAAGTTCAAAGCTGAAATAGACATTATGCCCTTAAAGGCACTTTTAGATCCACAAGGAAAAACCGTTACTTCTAATATGACCAATGTTGGCATACAAGGAGTAGAAGATGTGCGCATTGGAAAGCATGTGCAAATGAGTTTGGAAGCAAGCAGCTTAGAGGAGGCCAAGGCCAAGGTGGAAGAAGCCTGCAAGAAGTTGTTGGCCAACCCTATTATGGAGAGTTTTACTTTTGAAGTAACAGCCGAGTAAATCTTTCCTTTGTCTTTACCATAAAGGATTGCGGATAAATAAAATTCTATTATATTCGCGCCCTCAAATCAATTTGTGAACCGGGTTTAGGACCCTTGTTAAAACACTCATTATGCCAGTAAGAATTCGTCTTCAAAGACATGGTCGTAAAGGCCGCGCTATTTACACTATCGTTGCAGCCGACAGCCGCGCTCGTCGCGATGGTCGTTTCATCGAGAAAATCGGTCAATACAATCCAAATGTTAATCCAGCTGCTATCGATTTAGATTTCGAAGCTGCTTTGCGCTGGTTGAACAACGGTGCTGTTCCGTCTGATACAGCACGCGCAATATTGTCGTACAAAGGAGTATTAATGAAGAAACACCTTTTAGATGGTGTGAGCAAAGGTGCCCTAACTGCTGAACAAGTAGAAGAGCGTTTCGATAAGTGGATGGCCGAGAAAGAAGGAAAAGTAACTTCGAAGAGCGATTCTTTAAAGAAAGCAAAGGAAGATGCAGCCAAAGCTAGACTAGAAGCAGACATTGCTAAGAACGCCGAGCGTGAAGCCGCTGCAAAAGCGAAGCTAGATGCCGAAGCTGCCGCTGCTCAGCCTGTAGCTGAGGAAGCTTCTGAAGAAGCTGCAGAAGAAACCAGCGCTGAATAAGTAGAATTATAGATTGCTTAGGCTAAGAGATAAGCCAATCTTTTGATAAAATAAAACCTGAATCGAGATGTACTTCGATTCAGGTTTTTTTATTTCATGGCCTTTCAATTAGACTCTTCTGCTCTTTTACTCGAGTAAATACAAACGCTAAGAGGTCTTATGCTGTTCAGTTAGGCCAGCTTCAAAAAAAATACAGAGTAAAAGGATTGTCCTTAGTAGCCGAGAGCCTAAAAGTGATGTCAAAGCTGAATTTTGACATTCGTTTTCACCAGGGTTCAAAATATTTTGATTGGTCTAACTGGAATTTCAGAAGATTTGAGCCATCTCAAGGAATTGAGACTTGATCCTATAAGTTAAATAACGCAGACAAGAGCTTGCCTTGCCTGGTTTTTAAGATCTTAACTCTGCAAAATCTCTGTTAAATAGGAATATCTTTATACGTTCAGTGTTGTTGTTTCTAATACCTTAGGCGTTCGTATGATAGCACTTGGAGACATACACAAAAAGAAAGTTGAAATAAACACCGAAACTTGGCCAGCAGGATGGTATGTTCTGCGTATTGCCTCTTCAGATCAGCAATTAACTCAATCGATTTGGATAAAAGAATAAACAAAGATTTGCGCACCGCTATTCTCTTTTTTCTACTGGCTTGTACTTCTTTGGTTTGCGCCCAAGGAGTACGGGCCAACGGAGAGTACGCGGGTACGCATTTTCAGTTTCCTACCCTTTTTCCGATAAATGTCCTTAATTCAGGCTCCATCCCTTTTAT
>CALCFH010000157.1 GCA_937900215.1 uncultured Cryomorphaceae bacterium | reverse complement strand
CCAGATGGAATAGTATAGCGCAAGGCTCCTGATACGGTATCATCCCAAATCTGGTAGCCACTCATATCATAGTTTGCCGTATCTGTGTTGATGAACTCTATAAAGCTATCTTCTTCTTGACCATACACAGCATCCGCATTGGCATCTCCATCTAATCCACTGTTGGATGGATCGTATAATACCTCGTTGATAATCATCGGAGTGGTAGCCAATACTGGCGGAGGCGAAACAAATACAGTATTGAAGGCAATACCGCTAGAGCGTGTTCCTGGAGAGAATAACATTGCCGTATTCGCGCTGTGCTGCTCAAATGCACCCGTAATATCTGGATTGCGCGTATAGCTCTCGTTCGGATTGTCAGAAAGCGCATCGCTGTCGAAATTGGTGACAAACTGCCCCAAACTATTTTTAAGAGTGATAATCTCGCCAGAATTATTTAAGCTCAATCCATTGGCGCTTACACTTGCAGTCAGAACCACTGCCCCACCAAAGCTTCCAGTAGGCACTCCACCGCCAAAGACAACCAAAGCACCACTAGGAGGAACCAGTGTTCCACTAGGAATAGTGTAACGCAGCTGACCTGAGATGGTGTCGTCCCAAATTTGGTAACCGCTCATATCGAAATCAAAAGCGCCTGTATTTATAAACTCAATAAATTCATCCTCCGTTTGAGAATAGCTACCATCTCCGTTGGCATCTCCATCCAAAGCGCTGTTAGAAGGATCATACAGAACCTCGTTAATGATTATTTGTCCGTAGCTCGATGTAGCTAAGAACATTAAAATCATTACATTAATAATTTTTTTCATGTGTTTTGTTGTTAGAACTTTCTACTAAATTATACTTAATTGATTCGAGGGTGTGGATACCAATTTTCATTATTTTGGCATACCAATATGAAGATCGAACTACAAAAGCTAGAATCCATCGTTTTGCAGCAGCTGCAAGCGTCGCCTTTGCAGCCAAAATACCAAGCGGTATATGCGGCTATCAAGGAGGGAATTGTCAGTCAACGGCTTCCAGATTTATGCGAGTTGCCCGCTACTCGTCCGCTGGCTGAGGCATTGAATCTTTCTAGAAGCACGGTTATCAAGGCCTATGAACTGCTTAAGTTGGAAGGGTATATTGATGCATTGGAAGGTTCGGCATACCGCATACGCTCTCTGGGTATAGATCCTCTTTCACATAAAGACCTCAAATCTTCTGACTACAGTTATGTGTCTCTTTCTGAGTCTGCCACAGCCTTTGGAAGCAATGCCCCCAAGTTGAATAGTATAGATAATGAAGGCGTTGCCTTTCGTCCGGGTGTACCTCCTTTAGACTTGTTCCCTATAGAGAAATGGAGAAAACTTCAGAATGAATATTGGCAATTTGTGCGTGCCTCAGAGCTTACCTATCACTCTGGAGCAGGTACTACGGCCCTGCGGAAAACCCTTTCCAATTATCTCAAGTTGAGACGAGGCATTCAATGCGATTATAGACAAGTCTTTGTGGTGGGCGGGTCGCTGCAATCGCTCTTTTTAATTGGAAGTCTGCTGGCTAATCCAGGAGACAGCGTTTATGTTGAAGATCCCACTTTTCCGAATGTGCACTCTGTTTTTAAAGGATTGAGGACCCAAACAAAGGGCATTCCAATAGACAGCGAAGGCATGGATCTACATTGTTTGGAAGCACAACTGAACCCTTTGTCGAAATTGGTTCATGTTACCCCTTCATGCCATTATCCTTTTGGCAATCAGATGTCTATTAATAGAAAGAAGGAGTTGTTAAACCTGGCCGATCGGCAGGGCTTTTATCTTATTGAGAACGACTATGAGCACGAAATTAATTTCCCCAATCACGACGGGCATCCGCTTTTTTCGCTCGACAAACAAGATCGCAGCTTTTATCTAAGCACCTTTAATCGCACTATGCATCCTTCTATTCGTGTAGGATTTGTAGTGGTTCCCTTCCACCTAATTGCTGCTTTTGAGGCTTTAATTATGCATTCGCATCGCTCCATTTCGCCTGTTCTTCAAACCGTTTTAAGAGGATTTATAGAAAAGAAATTTTTGCATGATCATCTCAATAATGTCTCTAAACAATCAGCGGTTCGGCATCGTATGTTTATAGATCGATTGCAAAAACATTTGTCTGAATATCTTGAGCCCTTGCCGAGCCAAACGCCTTCTTTGCACATTGTTTGTAAACTCAAGAAAGGACAAAGTGATACAGCAGTCGTTCAGAAGCTCTTAGAAAATGGAATCATTGCCCATCCATTGAGTAAATGTTATGTGCATAAACCGCTGGAACAAGGACTTATTTTTGGCTTTTCAAGCGTGCGACCGCAGTATTTAGATGCGCACTTTGCTAAACTCATTAAAGGTATCAAGTCATAGAATTACCCACTTTCAAAGCAATTCAAAAACATTAATAATGCACCATTTAAGAAATTTATCGATCCCGCATAGGAGGGCCTTTTCCTCTTTGCTCCTTATTGTATTGCTTTCTTGCCTGCACTGGTCTTGCGATAAACCCAAAGACACTGAAAATCCTTTGGGCCTTACGGGCACAGGTGAATATTCTTTCTCAGACTATTTGCCCTTTGCCAACAAACCCATTCGCTGCTTTTATCATATTCCATCCAATAGCTCCAGTACAACACCCATTTTTATAGTGGTACACGGTGCCGGCAGAGAGGCCAAAGATTTGAGAGATGGATTAATTGCCAAAGCCAATCAGAAAGGCTTTATTGTGCTTTTGCCTGAATTCTCGGAGTCTTTTTTTCCTGGTTCCGATGCATTTAATCTGGCCAATATTTTTGAAGACGGAGACAATCCTTCCGCCAACACTTTAAATCCACCCTCCGAATGGACCTTCTCCGTTTTGGACCCACTATTTGAAGATTTTAAATCTATAATCGGAAATATTTCTTCTCAATACGATGTCTTTGGTCATTCGGCCGGGGCCCAAATGATTCACCGTTTTTTAATTTTCAATCCAGAAGCAAAATTCAATCGCCTCATTAGCTCTGCAGCCGGTTGGTATGCATTGCCCGATCCGTTGGTAGAGTATCCATATGGATTGAAGGGAAGTCCGGCAGAAAACCAAGACCCACAAGCCTATTTCGAAAGAAGCGCCTTTGTTATTGTTGGATCAGAAGATACAGACCCCAACTCATTTAATCTCAGGCATACTGCCGAGGCAGATCTTCAAGGAAACAACCGTTTACAAAGAGCCCAATATTTCTTCCAAGAGTCGTTTCGACTGGCCAATGAGGGTGGATTAAACTACCAATGGCAGTATAAACTTGCGAATAATGTGGGCCATGATGCTGTTGCCTTGGCCATTTTTTCGGCCGATTTTCTCTATTAGATTGTTTTCACTCTTGTTTTTCGCTCAAGGCAGAAATTCGAAAACTCAGTGAAAGCCAACTATTGGAAATAAAAACAGCCGCTCATTGAGCGGCTGTTTTCCTTGCTTTGTTGCCCGACTAGGACTCGAACCTAGACTGACTGAACCAAAATCAGCTGTCCTGCCAATTAGACGATCGGGCAAAAAGGGACGGCAAAATTAATGCTTCTTTGCATTGTGAGCAATACCCTTGAATAATTCTCTCAGATCTTTACACAATAATGACAATAGGGGGGGGTTAATTTTTCTATTTTCGCCCCATTCGAATACAACACGAACATGATATCAGCATCGTACAAAAAGTATAACAACCTTTTCGGTTGGATCGCTTTCT
>CALCFH010000156.1 GCA_937900215.1 uncultured Cryomorphaceae bacterium | reverse complement strand
GCAAACCGCAAACCGCAAACCGCAAACCGCAAATGGCAGGCACTAGATTCTATCCATCCGTCTGAACTAGCCGCTGCAATTATCCATCCAATCATTCACCTTTTAACTGTTTTTATAAAAGGAAGAATTTCGCCAAAACTTTTTTTCTTGTTGCTTATACCAATTCTACTTTCTGCTTGTTCTAAAGACCAAGTGGAGCTTTTAGATAATTCAAAAACATCAACAAAAGTGACTTTAGAAAATATTTCAAGCCAACAGGTGGTAGAACGACTTCTTTCTTTTAAGGATGCCGCAAACAGAAAAGCGAGTGGCCAAATGCTTAAAACAGCATCAGAATACAGCGTTGAAGAAGCCACTTGGTATCTTGAAGCGGCTTTAAACTTTCACTTTCGTCACACTCCTACCCAAATAGAAAACAGAAGTTTAGATTCTACTTTAATAACTATTGCCAATTTTACCTACAATCAAGATGGCCAGTTAGTGGTAAATGAAAACGATGTAACGGCTGCCTACAACAACCTAGAGCAGTATTTACAATCCGTGGCATCTGGTCCTGAAGATGTAATTGAGGTAGTGGATGTTTATGTAGATCACATAAACAATTACACCGTTACTTTTGGAGTAAACACACTCATTATCAATGGAAATACGTACACACCACAGCCCTTAGTCATGGGCCCGAATGACCATTGGAAAGCCCATTGGGATTTAGGTAAATGCGATGGCACTTTTGTTAATCAGCGAGATGGACATGACGTAATTGCAGACCATATACGTTTTAACTACCAGAATAATTTCTTGCTAGCCTACACCAACCAGAATGCGGTAGAGTTCTATACTAATGTGGTGACGATATATGATAGCCCTTCATATGTTGACTTTAATATGGGAGGGCCAACCAACCCTTGTACCTATGGAGACTGCTCTCAATTTTTTGGACATATTAATGACCCCAACGGACATATATTTCCGAATGATTACAGCCAGTGTCTCACACCCCAAGAACTTACAAACTATTACAACGGAACTCTACTTTGGGTTTATACGGCTCAAGCAACTCTTGCGCAAGGAATTGGGGCAATACCCGCTGCCCAGCGTGATTTAATCGATATTCGAATTGGGGCTTATCATTTATTATCCTTTGGTGTAAGTGGAGGAGGTACTCAGATTCTAAGTGCCCGTTTCGGAACAGCACACACTTTTTAATAAATGAAGAACACCTTAATCTTAATCATTACACTTTGGGCGAACTTACTGTTCGCTCAAAGTATTTTTTGGGCCGATTCTACTCTTGACTTTTCAATAGGCACTGTAGACCATGCCGTAGTAGTAGATAATAAACTTATTTTTTCAACCGGCTATTCTAATACTTATTACAATGCCCATTTCAATACTGTGGTTCGAAGAGCAGATCCTTTAACGGGGCTTGTTCTAGACTCCATTATCCTTGGCAACAGCTCAGAAAGCCGTTTGGTTACCGAAATGCAAGTTAGAAATGATACTGTATTTCTTTTGGTGGGGGCTCAAACACAATCCTATACAGACAACAGAATCTTTATTTACTACCTCAAGAGCAATCTTCAAATTATGGGTATCGATACCCTTTCTATTTTCAGCTTTCAAAACAGCCCTCTCTATGTTGGTGAAATGCAACTCTACAAGGGTTTAATGCGCAT
>CALCFH010000155.1 GCA_937900215.1 uncultured Cryomorphaceae bacterium | reverse complement strand
CACTAAAGACCATTGAGCCCTTCTTTCGGTTTAAATTGGAAGGGTTCGTGCACCTAAGAAAAGCCAGCAGCGGAAGTTTTCTTGGCTTATGGGAAAGATAAAACGGCTTCATTGTTTTTCCTTTTCCAACCGAAAAACTATTGCACTATCATCCGGGCACTTTGCCTTCTTCCATCCAACAAATGCACCTCAATCAGGTAAACACCTTGCTTTAAAAAAGATACATTCAATTGGTTTCCTTCTATTCTTCCTTCAAATACCTTTGAACCTAGAGCATTCAGAATTTCTATATTCTCAACAACCACCTCGCTCGACCAACGAATCATTTCTTGGGTGGGATTGGGGTAAAAGGCAAAAGACTCCAGCCTGTTCTCGTTGATGCCTACACTGGCTTGTGCCAAATCAAATTTAAATGCTTCCACCGGATTTTGAGAAGTCTGACGGTTGGTACCGCCGAAGAAATACACCACATCCTCTATCACCAAAGAGCCCGGAGCCCAACGGCTCACTCCCGGATGTGGGGGAAACTGCAACCAAGTATCGTTGGTATGATTGTATCTCCACATTTCACCCGTAGGCATGGTGCTGTGATTGTCTCCATCACCGCTCAGTACAAATCCAAAACCGTCGTAATCAAACTGAGTACCCGCCACACGCGCTTCGCCCGGAAAATCAGCCATTACGGTCCATGTATTGCTTACTGGATCAAATTGATACCAATCTTTATAGATTATCGGCCCACCGTGCCCCATTCCCGTAAACACTAAATTGCCCGCATTAAATTGGTAGGGATGATGTCTGGGATTGCCTGGTAAATTGGGTAACTGTGTCCAAGAGTCGGCAATCATATCGTAGACCCACCAATCGTTTAAATTCCCGCTAATTAAATCGTCTCCTAATCCTACGTAAATCTTATCGTTGAGAGGAATAAAGGCAGGATGGCGTCTTCCAGAGCAAGGACAGCTAGCCAATTGAACCCACTGATCGATGCTAGGATCGTATCTCCACAAGTCGTTGAAATCGGCAAAAGTACCTGAGCCAAATCCCATATAGCCTTTGCCTTCATAGACTGCACCGATAGCAAAGCTTCTAGAAGAGCCAGGAAAAGAAGTCAAGGTAGTCCATGTATCTGCCACCGGATCGTACTCATAAAAGTCATTCGTAGGATTGCCAAATGAATTGGTTCCGGTAACCACATAGCCCTTCCCATCTATGCCCCAACCCACAGGATGATGTCTACCGCTGGGCAAATTGGCAATGGGTTGCCATGTTTGACAAAGACCACTGAGAGAATAAAGAGCTGTAAA
>CALCFH010000154.1 GCA_937900215.1 uncultured Cryomorphaceae bacterium | reverse complement strand
AAGACGTCTTCGGGCCCAATCCCTCGGTCTTTCTCGATAAGCGCTTCAAAGATATGAGAGAATTTAGGAGTAAACAGCCCTTTTGTATTACTTTTGACGGCAGTGGACTAATTTGACTGATTGCAACCACAAATAAAAAAGCTAAAGCAGTGATTCACTACGCTTTAACATTTATTTCGAAACATCAGATTGAAAAGTCCCAAAACTTTTAAAATCGTATAATGTCCTATTTCTTTACTTCAGAATCCGTTTCGGAAGGTCATCCAGACAAAGTTGCCGATCAAATTTCCGACGCCATACTCGATAATTATTTAGCTTTTGATCCCTATTCAAAAGTGGCTTGTGAAACTTTAGTTACCACCGGACAGGTAGTGGTGGCTGGAGAAGTTAAATCGAAGTCTAGTATAGATTTCCACAAAGTAATTCGCAACGCCATTAATAAAATAGGCTATGTAAAAAGCGACTATATGTTTGACGGTCGCAGTTGTGGAATTATGAATGCCGTTCATGATCAAAGTTCGGATATCAACCAAGGGGTTGATAGAGGTACGCCAGAAGACCAGGGAGCAGGAGACCAAGGGATGATGTTTGGTTATGCCACCAACGAGACCTTGAATTTTATGCCATTGGCCTTGGAAATTAGTCATCGCATACTGCGAGAATTGGCTTCTCTAAGAAGAGAAAACGACAGCATTCAGTATCTGCGACCCGATGCAAAAAGCCAAGTAACCATCCAATATAGCGATGACAACAAGCCAGAGAGAATTGAGGCCATTGTAGTTTCAACACAACACGATGATTTTGCGTCTGATGATGCAATGCTTGCTCAAATTCGTCAAGACATGATTAAAATCTTGATTCCAAGAGTGAAGAATTCTTTCAGTGAAGCAACACAGAAGTTATTCGGTGAGGATATTAAATTCCATATCAATCCGACGGGTAAGTTCGTAATTGGTGGTCCACATGGGGATTCTGGTTTAACGGGTAGAAAAATTATAGTCGATACCTACGGAGGAAAAGGCGCTCATGGAGGAGGAGCATTCTCGGGAAAAGACCCCAGTAAAGTAGATCGCTCTGCGGCCTATGCAATGAGACATATTGCTAAGAATATGGTCGCAGCAGGAGTATCTGAACAAATGTTGGTGCAAGTATCGTATGCAATTGGTGTTGCAGAACCAATGGGTGTTTTTGTAGATACATACAATACGGCTAAAGTGAATATGAGAGACGGTGAAATTGCAGAAAAGGTAATGCAGATATTTGATCTCAGACCGGGAATCATTGAGCGCGAATTGAAATTGAGGAATCCGATCTACAGTGAGACTGCCGCTTATGGACACATGGGAAGAGAACCCGAAATGGTTACCAAGCATTTTCATGCAGCCGATGGCACTATAAAAGAGATGAATGTTGAACTTTTTACATGGGAAAAGCTCGATAAACAAGAAGAAATAAAAAAGGCTTTCGGACTATAAACAATCTCTGTATATTTGCAGCCCTTAATCGGAAAACAAAAGTATTCTATTAAGACAAATGGCTCTGTAGCTCAATTGGATAGAGCATCTGACTACGGATCAGAAGGTTTGGGGTTCGACTCCCTACAGAGTCACGAAAGGGGAAAGCAGCTTGTTTTCCCCTTTTTTGTTTGTGTTAAGTCCAAAAAAACAATTACCAAATTCAAAGGACCTTCATTTCTGGGAGAAAATTAAAGACACTCTTCTACTAATGACTGATTTGTTTGTTTTCTATTGGTGATTATCTCAGCAAAAGAAGAAGATACGAGATCAAGAAAATGCCCTCCCTTTTCGAGAAGCAATCCTTTCAGCGAAAGCAGATGTTTAGCTGGGTTCAATTTATACTCGAACTCAATTTTTTATTGATAGAATGGGAAGATCAGTTTGCATACTTTAAGCCAGAATGATGAAAGAAATATTCAGGTAGAACACTTAATCTGGTAAACACACTAAGGCTCAAGAACTGGATCGGAAATAAATTAAGCTAGCCTGCGGCAAGCCATTGATCCGTATTGCTTTGTTCAGTGAAAGGAGTGGCTTCTTTCTCTGAAACAACTAGGTAGTCTTTTGTAACGGCTGGTTTATAGGAAGAGTTTCCAAACAGTATTTTAAAGCGTGTTTTCCAATTCGGATTGTATCTCAGCTCATAAGCCAATTGCATCCAACCACTAAAAAGCACTCTAATCGGACTCAATCTGACCTCTTCTTTAGAGCACAATCCAACGGGGGGCATGCTCTCTGCTGGGGTTCTATAGGTTCCGAACAACCTATCCCAAAGCAGTAATGGACCTTCTCCAAAATTTATTCTTTCGTCTCCAGGTAAAGAAGAGTGATGCATAATATGGTAGGCACCTTTTGCACCAAATAAGCGGCAAAGGTTTCGAATAATAGGATTCTTAAGTGTGAATTCATAATGTACAGCAGAGTGATTAAAGATCTCAATGCCGTATTCTAAAATCAACCAAAGACTGATTTCCATAATCATAGGTTCCGCATAGAATAATTTCGAAACCGAAGCACTAAATAAAGTCATGGGAATGAGCGCCAGTAATTCAAAAACAAAACCAGGTGTAACTCCGGCCGGATGGAGAATATTTGGCGTATGATGCGGTCTGTGCATGGTTAACCAAAAAAATCTGGAGTCATG
>CALCFH010000153.1 GCA_937900215.1 uncultured Cryomorphaceae bacterium | reverse complement strand
ACATGGTAAGATGGAGTTATGCAATCGATTTCATTATAAAACTGTTTCCGACTGCTTGTATTTTTTAATGCTTAGCGCACAGCAATCTCCAATAAAACTAGCTGATGATTCTATCGAATTGATTGGATTTCATCCAAAATCAAACGAAATTATTGAGCGTCTATCTCATTACGTGAAAAATCTACATACAAAGTATTTCAATGCTCAATTTCCCAATTCTTTGAACCAATTCATTCAATGAGAATAATCAGTGGCAAGTTTAGGGGGAAACGCATTATGGCCCCAAAGAAGTTACCTGTACGTCCAACCACAGACATGGCCAAGGAATCTCTATTTAACATACTCGGACATCATTTTCACTTAGATGAGATCTCTTTTTTAGATCTCTTTGCCGGAACAGGGAACATTAGCTTTGAAATGGCCTCTCGTGGATGTGAGGATATAACGGCCGTAGATCAAGATCGAATGTGCATTGAGTTCATAAAAAAAATGTCGATGGAAATGAGTTTCGATAATTTCTCAAGTGT
Organism: uncultured Cryomorphaceae bacterium; assembly: GCA_937900215.1. GTDB lineage: Bacteria > Bacteroidota > Bacteroidia > Flavobacteriales > Schleiferiaceae > RFXV01. The sequence goes on along the minus strand of CALCFH010000153.1, from coordinate 4,143 downwards.
ACGTTCTGAGACTATGCAATTTCTTAGAGGGCAGTATAGAAAATGGGACGTCATCTTTGCTGATCCACCTTATGAATTTCAGGGTCACCAACTATTAGTCGATGAGATTTTTGGGAAGGGAATGTTGGCCGAAGGCGGAATGCTTGTTGTGGAGCACGGACAAGATGTAAACTTCAAAGAACACGAGCATCTTACCACAGTAAAACGCTACGGCAGTGTGTACTTCAGTTTTTTTGAGTTTCAAGAAAACGTATAAAGGCTTCAAAAGCCCTTGCTCTATGACTTCGGGCGTTTTTATCTGCTAAAGTCATTTCGGCAAAACTTTGACTCAATCCTTCGGGTAGAAAAACAGGATCGTATCCAAAGCCGGCATTGCCCAGCCATTTAGTAGAGATTAGGCCTTCCACTTTCCCCTCAAAAACATGGGCATCTCCTTTTTCGGTAACAAAAGCAATGGCAGTTCTGAATTGAGCTCTTCGATCTAAAACACCATCTAATTCATGTAATAGCTTTTCGATATTCATTTGGGCACTTCTCTCAGGACCAGCATACCGAGCACTAAAGACACCTGGACGTCCGTTTAAAGCCATTACTTCAAGTCCTGTATCATCCGCAAAACAAGATTTGGAGGTTTTATCAAACAAATACTGAGCTTTCATTAAAGCATTGCCTTCTAAAGTATCGGCTGTCTCAGGAATCTCCTCATTGATTCCGAGGTCGTGGGAAGACAAAAGCTGAAAATTGCTCGGCAATAGGCTTTTTATTTCTGCAATCTTATTCGCATTACTCGATGCAAAAACCAATGTATTAGTCGTTGTGATAGGGTTCATTCTTTAAAATGGTAAAAGCACGATACAGTTGTTCAAGAAATATAGGACGGATAATTTGATGGGAGAAGGTCATTTTAGACAAACTCAAGCTGGACTGAGATCTTTTTCGAATGTCTTCATGAAAACCAAAGGCACCTCCAACCAAAAAAACCAAACGCTTAGGACCTGTATTCATCCATTTTTGGAGTTGCTCGGAAAAGCCTCTGCTACTCCAATAATTTCCATTTTCATCTAATAGAACAAGAAAATCAGAATCTTGCAATGCTTTTAACTGGGCCTCTCGCTCAGCCATAAGCAGCAGTCCTTTTTCAGATGACTTCAATTTAATCTGTTTAATTTCAACAATTTGAAAGCGAGAATAATGCTTCAATCGCTTTTCATACTGCTCCATTAAATTCTGTATATCAGAGCTATCTGTCTTGCCGGTAAGAAGAAATACAATCTCCAAGTTCTTCTTCGTTATTTTCGCCTAAATATAAGTCCATACATTTTATGAATTTTTCACTTTTAAACGATCATTTTAAAGCCGCCCTTGCTGAAGATTTAGGTGACGGAGACCATTCGTCTCTTGCTTGCATTCCAGCAGCAGCCCAAGGAAAAGCGCATCTATTGGTGAAGGAAGAGTGCATTGTTGCAGGTATTTCTCTCGCAGAGCACCTTTTTCATCTCTTTGGAGAGAATATACAATTTGAAGCAAAAATGAAAGATGGCATGCATGCCAAAGTGGGCGACATTGCTTTTGTTGTACATGGACCATCCGCCCAACTATTAACATTAGAGCGACTGGTTTTGAACTATATGCAAAGACTTTCTGGAATTGCAACCCAAGCGAACCAATACGCTAAACTGGTTGAAGGCACCAAGACTAAAATACTAGATACCCGCAAAACAACACCAGGCCTTCGGTTGCTAGAAAAATGGGCTGTTACCTTAGGTGGATGTTACAACCATAGGATTGGATTGTATGATATGATAATGCTTAAAGACAATCATATAGATTTTGCTGGGGGAATAGAGGCCGCAATAGCAAAAACAAAACACTATTTAGCAGAGAAAAATAAAAATCTGTCGATTGAAGTGGAAGTTCGAAACTTTCAAGAGCTGGAAACCGTTTTAAGAGTTGGAGGAATTCAACGAATTATGCTTGACAATTTTAGCGTTGAAGAAACCAGTAAAGCAGTAAAACAAATAGGCGATAAATTTGAAATAGAGTCCTCGGGAGGAATTACCTATGAAACTCTTTCTGATTATGCAAAATGCGGAGTTGATTTTATTTCGGTAGGTGCATTAACGCATCAGATAAAGAGTATTGATCTGAGTCTAAAAGCATTTTAATTGAAGTCAATTTTAAAAATCTGGCGCAGCCTTTCTATTTCCTTCATTCGATGGGCTGATAAAGTACCCATGCCTTTTCTAGATGGCATGACTTTATGGGAAGTGATTAGCGTATTTATTAAGTCGATATTTCAAGGAAGTCTAAGCAGTAGGGCCGCAAGTTTGAGTTTTAGTTTTTTCATGGCCTTGTTTCCAGGCTTACTCTTTTTCTTCACTATCATTCCATACATACCTGTAGACAATTTGCAGGAGCAAATCTTCATCTTGTTGAAGGATATCCTCCCTCCCACCTCGTATGAAGCAGCTCTTTCTACCATAGAAGATATAGTGAACAATCCAAATTCGGGCTTATTGAGCTTCGGATTCATTGCAGCCATGCTTTTTGCTACAAATGGAACCAATGCATTACTCAGTAGTTTTGGACAAACCGTACACAATTTAGAAAACGTAAGCTTTTGGAAACAGTATATCTATTCTTTTCTCTTAACTCTGGTTTTTAGTGTTGTGTTCGTAATTAGCATATCTGCTCTAACGCTTTCTGAATCCGTTTTAAATTACTTTGTAAACAAAGGTCTCTTAAATGTTGATGTTGCAACTATAATTTTAGACTCGCGCTGGGTTTTGCTGCTTTTAATCCTTCTTCTGAGCACCTCTTTCCTTTATTTTCTATCACCACTTAGAGGTAAGCAATGGGGGTTTTTATCACCAGGCGCCTACCTAGCAACTCTGTTGGTAATTATATCTTCTTGGTTATTCGGTTATTACGTTGAAAATTTTTCAACCTACAATAAGCTCTATGGCTCCATTGGAACTTTGATGGTCATCTTACTTTGGATATATTTAAACGCATTTGTACTCCTAATTGGTTTTGAACTAAATATGAGTATCAGTGTTGCAAAAAAAAGACACCTTAGTTAAACCTAAAAATTAAACAACAGTGAAAATCAAATTACTAGGACTTATTCTGTTTTTAAGCAGCCATGTTTTTGGTCAAAAAGCAGACGAAATTGTTGGTATTTGGTGGAATGCTGAGAAGGATGGTCGAGTTGAAGTCTACAAAAAGGGCGATAAGTACTTTGGTAAAATTGAGTACATCAAGGAAAACAAAAATGCCGACGGTACTTCTCCCAAAAAAGATAGAAAAAATCCGAATGAAAGTCTGCGTAGCAGAGTGCTTATTGGAACTGTAATCTTAACTGATTTACGATGGGATGGATCTGAATGGGATAGTGGAGAGATTTACGATTCGAAAACAGGGAAGACCTATTCGTGTTATGCGCAAATGCAAAAAGATGGCACCCTCTATTTGAAAGGATATATTGGTTTGGCAATTGTAGGCAGAAGCACCGTTTGGACCAGCTTCAAATAAGGCATTGCTTTAAATAGCGGAGTTTTTTTGCACCTTTGCCTCTATGCCAAAAAAGCTTGCATTTATTCAAAATAGAGTTCAAAGAGGCGGACGATTTCAGGTTACTGCAGAAATGACTCGGGTATTCAATTCAATGGGAATAGTACCCGATTTTCTTTGTTATCGTTCTAGAATTGACATCGAAGAAATCAAGCGCTCCTATGGAGCAGAATTGCAAATAAACTTCATTGAAATTCCAGAACCCACCCTCCCTTTTGAATGGAATATTTTGGCTTTTAATTGGTCTGTTCGAAAGCATCTGGAAAAATACGATCTGGTAATCAACTCAAATAACACCTCGTTTGGGTTAAAGACCAAGACTCGTTTAATCAGCTACGTCCATTTTCCAAGAAAGTATCGACTTATATCTCCTTTAAAATCCATCCATTTTCCAGAAGGGCCGAAAAAAAAATGGCTTGATTTGGCCAATGATCCATTCAAATTAGCGCATTGGTTTTATTCATTTGATAAAAGCATTTCAAAAGGGGATCTACAAATTGTGAATTCGAAGTTTACTGGAGATTCTTTACTTTCCGTCTATCCAAATGCCCAATCAACTTGCATTTATCC
>CALCFH010000152.1 GCA_937900215.1 uncultured Cryomorphaceae bacterium | reverse complement strand
CATAGAGCCTACTGTAAGCTTCTGGGATTGTGGTGAATACATTGCAACCTCTGCCAAACTTCAAGTGGGTCACCCTCCTGGGGCCCCCCTCTTCCAACTCATTGGAAACTTCTTCTCTCTCTTTGCCTTGGGAGACAATACTCAGGTGGCTTATTGGGTAAATATGGCGTCGGCTATGTCTTCTGCCTTTACCATCTTGTTTCTTTTTTGGACTATTACCCACCTTTCGCGCAAGCTTTTTGTCATGGGAGGCAAGACTTTAGATGCCACAAATCAGTGGGTAATCTTCGGAAGCGGTATGGTTGGAGCCCTTGCTTATACCTTCTCAGATTCTTTTTGGTTCTCTGCTGTGGAAGGTGAGGTATACGCCATGTCGAGTTTCTTTACCGCGGTTGCCTTCTGGGCTATCCTAAAGTGGGAAGATGCCCTCGATGAAGGAGATGCGCGCGCCGATCGTTGGATTATCTTCATCGGTTACCTTGTTGGACTCGCCGTGGGAATTCACATTTTGGTTTTCCTTACCATCCCTGCCATTGGACTGATCTATTACTTCAAGAAGTTTAAATATTCTCGAAACGGATTTATCCTAGCCAATATTCTCAGTGTAGTAGCATTGGGTTTGGTTTTTGCCGTAATCATTCCGCTGGTGCTAAGCACTTTCGGCAAAACAGAGATTTTCTTCGTAAACACCCTCGGACTTCCCTTCGATACAGGATCCATCTTTACGGTTTTACTTTTGGCTACTTTGGTCTACTTGGGCGTTCGTTATGCTCGTAAATCGGGTAGACCCATTATCGCTACGGCTATTCTTAGCATCACTTTTATTGTGGTGGGCTATTCTTCCTTCGTTACCCTAGTGGTTCGCTCCAATGCCAATCCGCCGATCGACGAGAACAATCCAGAAGATGCTTTGAGCATGTTGGCCTACTACAATCGCGAGCAATACGGCGATTGGCCTATTTTATTCGGACAGTCTTTTAATGCCGATCTAGATCCGAGTGAGCCGTTTATAGATGGCAAGCCCGTTTATTATCGCGATGAAGAAGCGGGTAAGTACCTGATTTCAAATGATGGCAAGGGTTCGGTCCGCAATTTTGATCCGAAATTCACCGGATTCTTCCCAAGAATGTGGAGCGACGATCCTGAGCATATCAAGAACTACAAAGCCATTATGAATATCCGAAACGATAAGGCTCGTCCTAGCTTCGGTCAGCATTTGGGCTTCTTTATGGATTATCAAATAGGGCAGATGTGGTGGCGCTATTTTATGTGGAACTTCGCTGGAAAGCAAAACGATGAACAGAATCGTTATGAGCTCACCAAAGGAAACTGGCTCAGCGGAATTACGCTTTTAGATGAAATGCGCTTAGGGCCTCAATCCAATCTCCCAAGCCACTTTGAGAGCAATAAAGCCTACAACCGCTACTTCTTGCTTCCTTTTATTTTGGGTCTCATCGGAATGTACTTCCACTTTAAAGGAAATTGGAAGGATGCTTGGGCCATATTGCTCTTCTTCTTCTTCACTGGTATTGCCATTGTAGTTTATACCAATCACAAGCCATTTGAGCCACGCGAAAGAGACTACGCCTTTGTGGGTTCTTTCTATGTGTTCGCCATTTGGATTGGCCTTGGAGTGCATGGCTTGTACAATTTCTTGAAAGAAAAACGACAAACGAAAGCTACCGCCATGGCGCTGACTCTGGTCTGTGCTTTGGCAGTGCCCGGATTAATGGCGCAGCAAAACTGGGACGATCACGATCGCTCTGGTAGATATACAGCTAGAGAAATTGCCAAGGCTTATCTAGACAGTTGTGCTCCCAATGCAATTTTGTTTACCAACGGAGACAACGACACCTTCCCGCTTTGGTATGTGCAGGAAATTGAAGGCTACCGCACCGATGTTCGAGTAGTAAACCTCAGTCTCTTAAATACCGATTGGTACATTGATCAGATGCGCAGGAAGGCATACGATTCAGATGCCGTTCCTTTTGGATTCGACTGGCAGCAATACAAGCAAGGTACCCGCGATGTATTGTACTACCGCGACCTCGGACGTGGAAATGAGCGCTGGAAAGCCGAAGACTTTATGAACTGGGTAAAGAGCGACGATCCTCAAACGCGCTTCAGAGCCTTAGACAGCAAAGACTTGCAGTTCTACCCAGTAAAGAAAATTCGCGTTCAGGTGGATAGAGAGGCTGTGATTGCCAATAAGGTGGTTGAGCCCGAAGACTACGATAAGATTCTAGAGTACATCGATTGGGATTTTAAATCGAATATTCTTCCAAAGAGAGATCTAATGGTGATGGACCTCATTACCTATAACGACTGGTCTCGTCCTATTTACTTCTCTATTACGGTTGGAGGAAGCTCTAGTGCCTATTTCCACTTAGATCAGTATTTTCAGTTGGAAGGATTGGCTTACCGTTTTGTGCCCATTCGCAATCCATCTAAAGCTCAGAATGGAGAGTTTGGAAGAGTACAAACCACCGTTATGTATGATTTCTTGATGAACCATTTCCCGAAAGGAGTAATGAATGATCCGGAGGTGTATTTAGACGAAACCAATCGCAGATTGAGCTACAACTTCAGAAGCATCTTCGGAAGACTGGGCAGCGCCCTCGCCGAAGAAGGTAGATTTAAGGAGGGCATTGCAGTGTTGGATTTCTGCAGTGAGCAAATTCCTGAAGCCTCTTTCGGTTTCAACTACTTTGTATTCCCCATTATTGAAGGCTACTACAAATGCGGTGAAATGACAAAAGGCCGCGCTTTGGTAGATGCTTTCGCTAATTCATTGGATGAGGAATTACTCTATTACCAACAGTTTAAAGGCGATAAGAGAAAAGCCATCCAACAAGATATGAGCATTGCCAGCCAGTACTACACCATGCTTATGCAGATGGTTCAGCAGTATGAAATCAAGGCAGCCAACCAGAATCAGCTCGATGCCAATGATTTCTTTCAGAGGTATCAAAATGCTGTAGGAGCTCTTGGGCAGATATAAAAGACTTCATTCTCTCTTTACCCAGTTTGGGAGGAGCGCCTATCCTGGAGGGTTTTTTCGGTTTTCCGAAACCGAAAAAACCCTTTATCTCAGCTTTGATGATGGGCCTACTCCTGAAGTTACTTCCTGGGTGTTGGATTTATTGGCCTTTTATAAAATCAAAGCTAGCTTCTTCCTCATTGGTAAAAACGTTTTGTCTTACCCTGTTTTAGTTGAACGCATTCAGGCCGAAGGCCATGCCGTTGGCGGACATAGCATGCAGCACGAAAATGGTTGGAATACAGCCGATGCCAAATACATTCAGTCTATTCTCGAGAGCACAGAATTGCTAAAGACTCCTTTGTATCGTCCTCCTTATGGCCGCATTCGTCGCTCGCAATACAAAGCGCTTAAAGAGAGGGGCCTTCAATGTGTGTTTTGGGATTGTCTGAGCTACGACTTCGACACTAACCTAGAAAGCCAATACTGCTTTGAAACCACTATACAAAATGCCAAGCCAGGCAGTATTGTGGTTTTTCACGATAGCCTTAAAGCAGAATCTCGACTGAAGCACTGCCTTCCTTTATTATTAGACACTTGGGTAGAAGAAGGCTATTCTTTCAGCACTATTCCCTATAGTCCTTCAACAATAATGTAGGTTTAGCCGTGTTTAAGAGCGGAGGACTTTTTCCATGCACCCTTCCGTATTATGTTGAAATATCTACTCCTTAGCCTCGGTTTGCTTTCGCTGCGAATAGTGAAGGCCGATGATCTTAGTCCAGCCGACTTAAAGTTGAAGGTAATGGCAAGTCAACAGGTCTTTTCTCCCAACCAAATAGTGCCACTGCTGCTGCAAATCAAGAATGTTTCTCAGAAAACCGCAACGCTAATCCTTCCCGGTCGAGAGCAAACAGGATTGGCGATTATTTATCTGAGCTACTACAAACAAGAAGGAACTTTTTACAGAGAGGTTTATAGAGAAGAAAGGCAGTTGGAGGGAGACAGCCTAAAAAAAGGAGGGGAGTTAGTTCGGAACCTAGAAAGTGGCGACTCTCTTCGTTTTCCAATCTTTTTAAACGATGCACTCAATGCTTCCACCCAAACCGTAGCTCGGCATTTTCTTCCCCCTCTTGAAGAAGGCGAATACAAATTATTGGTATGCTACAATCCGCTCGATCGGCCTATGGCTCCACTTTTCTATAACCGCATTTCTCCCTTTGGAGATCAGAGGGTAGACGGCAATTTAATTTCTATAGAGGAAGGAGGAATCAGGAGCAATTATTTGAGTTTCACTTATACGAAAAAGGCCCAAGCGCCCATTTTACTGCCAAGCGAAAAAAGCACTCTCTGCTCAGAGAAGTGCCAGATGTGTAAGGCGATAGATCGGAAGCATTGGAAAAGCCTTGAGCATATATTTTCTCGGCAGACAAAAAACAAACACATCAACTCAAAGACACCTAGATGGAATGACGATCATCGTTCTATTGCTTGGATTTATCCTCCACCTGAGGCCATACTCGCTTCTCTGCCTACCTACACCTCACAGCAATTGATTTTGTATTCTGAAGGGCAGTATTGTTATCTCACTCTAGGCTGGCAGTTGGGCAGGATCTATCGATTCAATGGATATGTTAAAATGGGAATAGATGCTATCTTCAATTCAGATGTAGGCATTCCCACTTCAGACCAC
>CALCFH010000151.1 GCA_937900215.1 uncultured Cryomorphaceae bacterium | reverse complement strand
AACCTATTTATCTTAGGCGTTCAAAAGGCCGCTACAACCAGCCTTCATGAGCAATTGAGCGAGCATCCTGAAATCTTCTCAAATGTTGAATTAAAGGATATCGACTATTTCGCTAGGCCCGAGTTGGCCATAGATCCTAAAGCGTCTATCGCCAAGTATTTAAAGAAGTATAAGGCTGAGAAATACATCCTTCATTCTTATGTCAACTACATTATTTATCCGGACAGTTTAGACCTCATAGAAAAGCTAACGGATAAGAAGGCGAAGTATATTTTAGTACTGCGCAATCCTGTAGATCGGGCCATTTCTGCCTATAAGTATTGGAAGAAGTTGGGTAAAGAAGAACGGAGCCTGGAGGAAGCTATTTTTCAGAAATCGAATGATTGGGGTAAGTGGAGTATCTGGAATTCGGATCACAGTTATTTAGAACATGGATTTTATAGTTCTCAGTTGGAGGATTTGTGGAAGCGTATCCCTAAAGACCGTATTCTCCTAGTCCACTATCAAGACTACATTCAAAAGACCGAGTCTTTCCTTACCTCCGTTTACTCTTTTTTGGAGATTGAAGACATAGGAAAGGTAGAGTTAAAACAGAAGAACTTAACCGGAGATTCGAGATTTAAGTCGCTTCAGAAGGTGTTGAATGGAAAGGCTAAGCTTGGGGTAGTAGGAGTAATAGCAAAGCGATTGAGTACACCTGAAATGCGTAGAAGAATGAAAATGCGCATTACGGATCTGAATACCAAGGAAAGTCAAGTTGTCATTGAAAAATCGGTTGAAGAAACGCAAGTGCGAGAGAAACTCAAAAGTCTGTACAAAGAAGACAAGGCTAAACTGATTGATATGGGCGTGGACTTTGCCTCTAGCTGGAAGTAAAAGCAAAAGTTTTACGGGAATCTAATCGAGCCTAGTATTAATGCCATTTATACGAGTGGGTTTTTTATGAATGATCTAGATCTGCTAGATTGAAGATGAACCAAGACCATTGAGAAATGAAAAAGCCACATCAAAACCAGGGTTTTGATGCGGCTTTAAGATTCAAAGAGCAGAAGTTTTTATTTCTTCACCACTCTGGTTTGAGACAATCCGATTTCAGATTGAAGTTGAAGCATATACACTCCATTTGAAAGTTCAGAAAGGTCTAGCTCAGTTTCGCCTGCCTCGCTAACCATTAGAGTCATAATGCGCTTACCACTAAGATCGAGCAATTCCAGAACAGAATTTTCTTGACCCACTAGAACGTAGATTTTATCTGATGTTGGGTTAGGATAAACTACTAGAGCATTGTCTAAGTTATCTATACCGTTGGTGAACTCGTTTTTAGGAGTAGCGCATCCACCAGAACCATTGTAGAATCTTCTTTCTCTACAAGCAACTTGCGTATTGCGAAGTGTTCCGTTGTCGTTGATTCGAGCAAATACTGTGAAAGAGTAGTTTGCTGATGGCAGGCAACTACCCGTAAAATCTACAGTAGCAGTAGTGTTGGAACTCAAGGCAGTTGAACTCCAAGCGCCACCCACATTGGCCTGGCGGTATTGCATTCTATAGCCCAAAAGACTTACACCCGCGCCCAAGGTAGGAGCATCCCAAGTACCTGTAAAGGTGGTTGCATTAGGCTTAGTAAGTACAAAGTTAGAAGGAGTATAGTCGCTATTAATGCTACTTACCGTTACAGAGGCTGTGTCTGAACAACCCGCCTCATCGGTTGCAACCAAAGTGTAGGTTTGACCTTGTTGGCCATAGATAAAACGAGTGGTAGCCCCTGTGCTCCAAAGGAAAGTCTTAGACTTAAAGCCTCCATTGGCAATAGCTTTCAATTGAGCAGAATCACCCTCACAGAAAGGAGCAATAAGTTCAATGGCATTTACGGTCATAGGCTTACAATCGGCAGTAAAAGTAAAATCATCGGAATAGTACCAAGTACCACCTACTCTAGCACCAATGCGCACATCATTGTCAACTCCTGGAGTTTGGGCACTAAAGTTTTGAGTTGCAGTGATAGGATTATTCCAAGATTTAGGAGTGCTCCAAGAAGAGGCCGAAGATGTTTTAGTTTGCAAAACAAATAGATCGCCCGCAGAAGGAGTGGTGAAAGTAACATTGTATTGGTTTGGATTTGATACCTTGGTAACTCCAGTAACAACTGGTTTTGCATCGGCCACACAGCTTTCCCACGTAAAGCGTAGAGACTCGTCTCCACCTAGTCGGGTGTAGATTCTATTGTAACCACCCACACCATTGGGCACAGCGCAAGCAGTGTCTGCAAGAGTTAAAGATTCTTCCATAGAATTAAGACCATTGGGGTTGCCGTTGACAAACTTGAAGGAAAGATTGGTAGCGCAAATGGCATTTACAACCACATCGTATTCGCTAGTACCCGATACTTGAGTCATTTTTATAGCTCCAGCTTGCCAAGAAGGAGTAGTAAAGTCGCCAATAATCCAAACTCCTGAGGTATCAACGGTTTGTCCGCTCATATCTACCGTAAATTGGAAATCACCAGCAGCAGGAGGCGCTACACAAGCAGTAGTGCTATTGAAACAAGCAACAGGAAGGGTAGTGTTACCAGTAATGGTAGCAGCACGGTTGGCGATACTTTCCCAAACAACAACGCCATTCTCCCATTTGCGGAATTTATAGGAAGCCGCACCATTGGGGATTTGAAGCGTACGTACATAGTAACCTGTATTGGAGCCCGTTCCGGCCGTTAACTTTTGGGATCCGCTAAATGAATTGAAAGAGCCAGCTACATCTACAGAGTCAAAGCTACATTGAGAAGACATATCTACTCTAAACTGAACGAAGTAGTTTACGATAGCACTACATCCGATATCGCAAGTATTGAAGCAGTAGTTTGGCAGAGTGGTAGCCCCTGAAATAGTTACCGCTCTGTTGTTGTTGGTATTACAAGGAGCAGGAATGGAAGCCTCATCTGAACCCCAAGCATTTCCATTAATGTATTTGTACTCATAGTAACCCGCTGGCAGATTTACTGTTAAAGTATAAATTCCATCCATGTCTGGGTCTGTTAAGGCAGAAGTAGAAGGATCCCAATCACCAGGATATCCAGCCGTAGCTTGGAAGTTACCCGCTACATGAACCCCATTGGCACCTACGGTAGAGTTGTTCATATCTACACTGAAGGTAACAGGATAGAAAACGGTTGGACAAGGACCGCACTGGTTGTAGCAAGGAACAGCAAGAACAGTATCGCCCATAATAGTAATTCCACGGTTGGTTCCGCTTACGCCACATGCAGGAGGCATATTTTCATTTTGTCCCCAAGCATTTCCATTGATGAATTTGTATTCGTACGAACCCGCAGGAATAGAAACTGTAACATCATAGATATCGTCGTTATTGGCATCCGTCATAGCAGTAGTAGCAGGATTCCAATCTGCCGGAAAGCCAGCCGCAGCTTGGAAGTTTCCTGCAATATGTACTCCATTTACTCCAACGGTTTGGAGCGACATGTCTACTTGAAAAGTGACATTGTAATTCTGAGCGGAAAGCATTCCGCAGACAAGCACAGCCCAGAGGGCCATCGTAATCTTTTTCATAATGAGGTTAGTGTGTTGTGATTAGTGTATTAATTACACAGAGCAAGTTGCAAAAAAAAGTTAACATTTAAACAATCAGGGCTTTGAATAATGTAAATTATTTTAAAAGTCTTTTCAGCCTTGTTTTCTTGGATTGGATTTGAAAAGGAAAACGCCATCTGCATTTGTAACCATAGGGCTAAGGGACTTATTGAGTTCCAGGAAATGAACTTTTGCTTAATGGGAGAGCGGGCTCAGCCAGTGCGAGGATATAGAAGCTGGTTTTGACTCATCCTTAGAGGCGAAAAGCTTTTAAAGGCTTGAGATTGGAAGAACCGTTGCATGAGCAAACATGGAAGTGGATGATTTGGATAGAGACAAAGGTGAATTACACTTCCGAAAAAAACAAGCGCTCGAGTATACGGATTTAGCAATAACTACCTCATATGCAATTATTTGCAGAAATAAAAACTTTCTACGGATCTCGTATACTGCCTGCTGAGGGAAGGAAGAAAATGAGTAGTGCGGAGGAGAGGAATGGAGGGTGAGAAGAGAAAAAACATAGATGGGAAGAGAGAAAAAATGCGACAAAAAGAGGTGGAAAAGGAGGCGCCACAGCTCAGACTGGACTTGGGCTAGGGACGAATGACAAAGCAGTGAAAAAGGAGGCAGAGCAGAGAAAAAGAGAGGGCAGATAAGAAGAAATTGAGCGGACTGAAAAATCGGCATTTTAAGAAAAAGAGGTCGGAAAAAGGAGAAAAGAGCTTAGAAAAGGGAGGGGAGAGCCCTATTTAGAGAGCTGAGAGCTCAAAAAACGGGGTCGAGAGATTAAAAACAAGAGGCGCGAAACTCGAATAAAGGCCTAAGAAACGGAAAACAGTCCAAAAGAAACCAAAAAGGAAACAAAAGAAAGACGAAAGAAGGCCCGTGAAAGAAAACGGAAGGCCCGTGAAAGAAAACGATAAGCCCGTGAAAGAAAATGGAAGACCCGTGAAAGAATAGAGAGGAAAGTTGAAGGGTCTGATACAGCAAAAGAAAAGGGGCGAGTGACGGAAGACGTATATAAAGAGGGGGAAGAAAGAGCGGAGTATACAGATGAGGCAAAATGGGAAGGGCGAGAGCCGGAAAAGGAGAGTGAAGAAATGGGACAGAAGAGAGGTGAGAGTGAAGAATAGAGAGAAAAAAGTAGAGGATAGAGGAAAGACCTTAAGAATATAAGAAAAGAAAGTGAATTGAAAGGCCGAGAAACAAAACGATAGAGCCGAGAAACAAAACGATAAGCCGGAGAAATGGCTAAAAAGAGAAAAAAAGGAAAATTCTGCTTAAAAGAAGGCTTTGGGCAGAGTGGAGAATTGATGGAGAAGAAAAAAGTTTTTCTTAAAAAGAGGGGATGAGGAGAGAAAGGAGCTGAAAAAGGAATGGAGGGATGGAAAGGAATGAAGACCCAAAAAAGGCCAAAATAGTGTGCGGGAAAGAGAGCTACCGCAGAACGACAACGACCTACGCCCACTTATAAGGGGTAGTATTTTTTGATTAAAAATAGGAATTGGCCAAGATTGTGAGTAGAGAAAACGACAGGTCGAATTGGTCCGACTGCAAAGCGAATAAAGAACGAATGGACAGTGAGTTAGAGAAATGCAAAACGTAATAAGATCATTTTTTTGAGAACTCTTATTGCAGATTGTAATAAAGCCTAAATTAGAGGCGCGGCGCTTTATTTGAAGTGGAGTACATAAAGCGGAAATAACAACAAGGAGTTGTTATTTATATGCTGATTTGGGTGTATAACAACAACTGAGCTGTTCTTTACATGCCAATTTGGGCGTCTAACAACAAAACCTAAACCGCATTTTTTCCGCACGCGGAAAAAAACGGTCGGTTTAGCTAGCCGTTGGCATTAATTAAAAAAATCGCAACTAGCCAAGAATGATAAGAAAATATTCAAATTCTGACAAACCTAAAATAATTGAATTATTGCGGAAAAATACGACTGATTATTTTGACTCTTCAGAGGAAAAAGATTTTGAAAATTATCTTGACAATGAATTGGAGGATTATTTTGCTTACGAAATGAACTCTGAAATTATTGGTGCTGGAGGAATCAACTATTTCGCGGAACAAAAACTCGCAAGAATTTCGTGGGATATGATTGACCCGAGTTTACAAGGAAACGGAATCGGAAAAAAAATTAACTCAATATAGAATTAATCAAATAAACGAAAATCCGAAGATTGAACTAATTGTCGTTAGAACAACTCAACTTGTGTATAAGTTTTATGAAAAAATGGGATTTAAATTAGAAAAGGTAGAAAAGGATTTTTGGGCGAAAAATTTTGACCTTTACCAAATGCAAATGATGAATAAAAACTAATGCCAACAGCGGTAGCTGTTGCACAACCCCTTAAACAGACTGAAAACCGATCTAAAAAGAGCCCGCTCCTGGCTCTTTATAATTTGTGGCTATTTCGGTCAGACTCTGCCAGTGTTCTCAGACGAATGGTTTTACTTTAAAAGAGTAGACAAGCATACTTAATTTCAGTTTACTTCTTGATGTACTATTGCCTTTCTGAGTTGATGGGCTTGGGCTATTTTTGGGTAATTCACAGAGTTGTGCATCGGGCGCAAAACGATTGGCAATACTGTTCATAGCTAAGTCGTTCTACTTCCTTAAAAACAGAAATAAGTGATAATTCAGAAAATATTGGGCTTCTTGCTTACAGCACTATTATTCATCTCTTGTAATGAAAACCAATCTGATAATGCTTTAGAAATCAAGCTAGAAAAATTAATTGCCAGTTCTGGAGCAGAGGTGGGTATATCCGTTATGCATTCGGGTTCAAATAAAGTAGTGTCTATAAAAGGGGATACACTTTTTCCCATGTTAAGCACGGTGAAAATTCCAGTTGCATTGGCGGTTTTGAATAAGGTGGAGAAAGAGGGGCTTTCAAAAGATCAAGAACTCTTTATTTCAAGCGAGGAATTATTAGAACACACTTGGAGCCCCTTTAGAGAGGAATTCCCAAATGGGAATGTTGCCATTTCCTTGGAAGAAGCTTTGGCTTGGATGGTAATGCAGAGCGACAATAATATAACGGATGTTCTGATTCGATGGGTGGGAGGGGAAGAATACATTGAAGAATTTATTGCGAACAAAAACTTCATTATTCGTAATAATGAAGAAGATATGCATCGAGATTGGGAATCTCAGTTTAAGAATAAAGCGAGTCCGAATGCCTTTTCAAATCTAGTGAAAACCTTTTCTGAAGGACGAATTCTAAATAAGGAAAACACGGAATGGCTGTATCAATCTATGGTAAACAGTACAACCGGACTGAAGCGTATTAAAGGTAAATTACCTGATGTGGAAATCGCCCAGCGAGCGGGGACTTCCTTTACGAGCGAAGAAGGAATTACGGGAGCCATCAATAATATTGGAATTATTCAATTGCCCGATCATCAAAAAATCTATTTATCCGTTTTCATCCATAACATTCAGGGATTCGAAAAAGGAGAAGACTTAATCGCGGATATTGCTAAAATGGTTTATGAGCACTACTCTTCCACTGAAAATTAGAGAATGATGGAAGAAACGATCCAGAAACTGAACTCCATTTTAGAGAAAGCTCCAAAACTTTTATTGGAAATGAACGAAGCGAGCTTATCGCTGAAAGAGTTGCCAGATAAATGGAGCAAGAAAGAAATATTGGGTCACTTAATAGATAGTGCTACAAACAATCACCATAGAATCATTCGAGCTCAGTTTGAATTAAACCCAGAGGTGGTCTACGATCAGAACGAATGGAACAAGTTCAATTTTTATCAAGAGATAGAGAGCCTTCAGATTATTCATTTCTGGATAATGTATAACAGACAGCTAGTAGAAATCATTAGAAGAATTCCCAAGTCTAGCCTGAGTAAGCAAGTAAGTGTTCATGGAAGCCTATTGACTTTGGAATATAGTATTAGGGATTACG